>NZ_VOZF01000019.1:0-54870 GCF_013419905.1 Acinetobacter sp. YH12046 | reverse complement strand
ATTTTCTGACAAATATTTCTCAAATAAACTTCGAGTAATTTCTACCATTCAATCAATGAAAATAATTTCGATCAATCAACCAGTAAAAATCCACACAAGTTGTTCTTCATAATCTCTTAATGATCTTACTTAAAACCTCGTCAGTTTTAAGCTCCAACCCAACCACTTAACGTTTCGTTTCATGCATTGCGTTGGTGTGCTGCGTATTCTATACAGTTTCCGAACCAGTGCAAGAGCTTTTCTTAAAAATATTCAAAAAAGCGCATTGTACGTTTATTTTTTAATCTGAATTGCTATTTTTAGCAGTTTTAATGCTTTTTTCCAGTCACTTTTGGCCTGAAATTTTAAGCAAATGTGAATTTCGACTGGTTTAGTTTTTATTAAAAGGGATCGTTGCATACGATCCCTTTTAATATTGAACAATAAATTTTAATTTTCCTGCTCGCCAAGCCAATTCATAAATTTTTGTCGTTCAGCTTTAGATGCCTGCTTCCATAACTGAATTAATTGCTGATCAAGCTGACCAACTGATGCATTTTCCTGAACGTTTGCAGTAGCAATATTCGGTGTACTTGCAGTTTGAGTGTAGACCGCTGCCGGCTGATTTGTTGGAGTTATTACTTTATTCGTTGTCAAATCCACAGATTTTCCTAAAACGCTTTGCCCTAGTAATGGTTTCGCTGCATCTTTTGCTCCCGCCTGCTGAACCAGAAGCTGATTTTTTGCATCATATAAACCAATAATTGGCTGATCTTTATATTTTTTCGCTTCATCAAAATTTTTAGGCGCGTTAATTAAAGCCAATTTATAAGCTTCACCATCTTTAAGTTCTGGAGTTTTTACAGTTACTACGCCAGATTTTAAAATGTCATGAGAATTGTCATTGTGCTGGAAAAATTCAGTATAGCGAACACTAATCGCATTCGTACCAGCATCCAGTTTATAAGTTTGATCTGAGCGTAATAGACCTGAACGTACTTCCTGATCATTCACTGCGATTATCTTGATTTCTTCAGGTACGGTTAATGTCACGGCTGAAAAAGCTGATGTGCTGCTCAATAATGCAACTACAGCTGCTGTGATACGTAAATCCATGTCACTCACTCATTCTGGTTAATATATAAAATTTTCATTGCACTATGCCGTGTATAAATGACAATTCTATGACAAATGCTTTGTCTCTACAGTACTTTACTCAGCATTTATCAGACTATCTATCTTCTGATTTCTGCTATATCACACATAAAAAAAGAAGTACTTAACAGTACTTCTTTCTCATCTCTAAATCGATTATGCAAAGGTCTTAAATCGTTCTGCATCATCCATAAAGGTTTTTTCACCTGGAGGGGCTTCGATTGAACCAAATACCAATTGAGCACGAAGCTTCCAGTTCGATGGAATACTGAAAGTTTGCGCCACTTCTTCATCAATGATCGGATTGTAATGCTGTAGTGATGCACCAACATTATGTTCAGCCAAAGCTGTCCAGGTTGCAAACTGAGCGATACCGCTGGCATGCTCTGACCAGATCGGGAAATTATCTGCATACAGCGCAAATTTTTCTTGCATTCCTTTAATGACATTCTGGTCTTCATAAAACAGTGCAGTTCCATAACCTGCCGCAAAACCATCTATTTTGCTATTGGTAGCCTCAAAAGCATCTGCTGACACCAGGTCGCGTAAAGTTTCACGCACAATATGCCAGAAAGTATCATGTGATTGACCAAACAAAATCACCACGCGTGAGGATTGCGAGTTAAAAGATGATGGACTATGTTTCACCGCCTCTTTAATGATGTTCTCAATTTCTGCCTGATCCAGGCTGACATTTTTCCCAATGGCATAAATACTACGGCGTTTTTTAATATGATCTAGGAATGCCATGATCTCACCTCGTTCTATTCTGATTATTTAAAACCGATAAGATCATCTTAAGCATTTTCACTGCCTAAAACAGTCTTATTTCGATAACAATGTGTTTTATTTATAGAACATTCTCAGAGATGTTAAGGTTGATCCTTTGTATCAGTCACCTTAGCACATACTAATTTCAAGAATCACAGGTCTTAGCTAAATACCTGGAAGCTGTCTGGGTTTACAGACTCAATTTTATCTTCTATTGCTTCTTCAATTGAACCGAAACAGAGCTGAGCACGTAGCAACCAGTTTTCATCAATCTTAAAATGCTCAGCTACAGGGTGATTGATCTGCGCATTATAATGTTGCAAAGAAGTACCTAGACCAGCATCTGCCAGCGCAGTCCACGCAGCAAATTGTACCATGCCGGAAGTCTGCTCTGACCATAGTGGAAAATCATCAGCACTAAATGGAACTTTCTTCTGTAATTATTGAATGGCGCGCTGATCTTCATAGAATAAAATCGTACCATAGGCATTTGCACATTGATCCAGCTTGATTCTAATCCCCTCGTAGACCGATGCCGGCACATGCTGGCATTGAACATCTTTCACAATGTTCCAGAATTGATGATGTGAATCGGCAAATAGCACGATAATGCGTGCACTTTGTGAATTATAGGCTGAAGGACAACTATGCACAGCTTCCTGAATCAGCTCGGTCAGATAAGCCTGACTGTAATGCACACGCTTACCTAGCTGATAGGTCCCACGGCACTTTTTTAATTTCTCAACAAAAGTGAATTCTAAATTTTCAACTGCTTTACTTTTTTTAGGAAATTTAAAATCCTTAGTCAGGTCAGTTGTTAATACCTGCCCAATTTTATTGAGTAATGCCATTTTCTACCCTCTACATATAGCCTGAACTTCAATCACCAGGAAAATCCCATACAATTATAATGGGTTTATTCAGGCAGGCAGGATTTGCTATTTTTTTATGCTGCTTTTTAGAGCATTCAAACTCCTTAAAAACAAAAAACTCCGCATTTAGCGGAGTTTATGTGACGCAAGTCGCATTAATTATTTTTCAGTTTCAAACAATGCAGCAACGAATGATTTTGCCGAGAATGGACGTAAGTCATCAATTTTCTCACCTACACCGATAAAGCGAATCGGTACATGGGTACGGCTGGCAATATTAAACAGCACACCACCTTTTGCAGTACCATCCAGCTTGGTAATGGTTAAACCCGTTAAACCTACTGCTTCATCAAACATTTCAACTTGATTAATGGCATTCTGTCCTGTACCGGCATCCACCACCAGCATCACTTCATGTGGCGCAGTCGCATCAATCTTCTGCATCACACGTTTAACTTTGGTCAATTCCTGCATCAGATGACCTTTGTTATGCAGACGGCCTGCAGTATCTGCAATTAAAACATCCACACCTTTGGCACGTGCACTTTCAAAAGCATCAAAAATGACTGAAGCAGAGTCAGCACCATGACCTTGGGCTACGACGGCGATATTGTTGCGTTCACCCCAGATCTGTAACTGCTCAGTTGCAGCAGCACGGAAAGTATCACCCGCAGCCAGCATGACTTTTTTACCTTCGCCTTGCAGACGTTTTGCGAGCTTGCCAATGGTCGTGGTTTTACCTACACCATTTACACCCACGACCAGAATTACATAAGGATTTTTGTTTGAATCGATATGCAGCGGTTTAACACGCGGAGCCAGCAGAGCCACCAGTTCTTCCTGAAGTGCTTTATACAGCGAGTGAGAATAAATCAGGTCACCGCGTGCGGTACGTTCAGTCAAATTGGCAATAATTGTTTTAGTTGCATCAACACCGATATCTGCAACCAAAAGCTGTTCTTCAACTTCTTCTAATAATTCATCGTCAATTTCTTTGCCACCAATCAGGATATTGACCATCCCATCGGCAAGATTTTTACGGGTTTTGGTTAAACCCTCTTTCATACGGCTAAAGAAACCGCCTTTTGTAGCAGGTTCTTCTTCCTGAGCTTCTGTCGCTACAGGTGCAGAAACTTCAGCAATTGTGCTTGGTGTTTCTACAATCGGCACATTAACCGCAGGTAAACTCGGTAATGTGACATCATCATCTCCGATATCAGCATCAATCAAAAATTTGTTTTGCCCATTAGATTGCTGTTGCATGCCGAATCCTTGAAAAGCATTGCGTTAAAAAATTGAATTCTAGCATAACTTGCAGTGTTTTGAGCGGGCAATCCAATCCATGAATAAACAACCAAAAAATAACAGTGTTTGGTTGCTTTCAATACAAGATTTCTGAAAAATAATCCTAAATACAAATATCTATTCATTGGAAGACTTTGTGTCCCTATCTTTTTTTGCTATCTCCTCCTTATCCAGAATCATCAAACAGCGGATTTCTCCAGTCGCAGTACTCATCCTGAGTTTCGGTTTTAACCCCGTACATGCCGCAACCCAGAGTGAATTATCCCGCACCACCATCGAAACATATTTAGGTAATGGCTTAAAAGTCATTATCCGGGAAGATCATCGCTCCCCGATGGTGATGACACAGATCTGGTATAAAGTCGGCAGTAGTGATGAGTCCGGCAATATTCTCGGTGTCTCTCATGCTTTGGAACATATGATGTTTAAAGGCACAAGCAAGGTTCCCAATGATGAATTTACCCGCCTGAGCCGGATTTATGGGGGCAGTATTAATGCCGCAACCTTTACCAATTACACGAACTATTATCAGCTCTATCCCAAAGCCTATTTTCCGATGGCGCTAGAACTTGAATCTGACCGTATGAACAACCTATTGTTACGCCAGCAAGATTTTGATCCGGAAATTAAAGTGGTAATGGAAGAACGGCGTCAGCGTACTGATGATAATCCGCGTGCCCAGGCATTTGAACGCTTTAGATGGATCAGTTATCCAACCAGTCACTATCGTCAGCCCGTGATTGGTCACATGAAAACGCTTAATAATATTCAGCTGAGTGATGTCAAAAAATGGTATCGAGACTGGTATAGCCCGAATAATGCCATTCTGGTGATTGTCGGAGATGTTGACGTTCAAGAAGCTCTCGTTCAGGTACAGAAATATTTTGGCGATATTCCGGCGCGTCCTACACCATCACGTAATGACGTACTCGAGTTTGAGCGCTTAGGCTATCGTCATATGGAAATTGAGAGCAATGTCCAGGTGCCTAATCTGTATATGACATGGAATGTAAAATCTTTGGCTACCGCCAAGAATCCTCAAGATGCCTATGCCCTAACCATTATCCGCAGCCTACTGGATAGCGGAATTTCTTCTCGGTTGCAGGATCGCCTGGTTCGCGACCGCAAAGTGCTTACTTCTGTGAGTGTGTCTTATGATCCTTATAACCGTGGAGACAGCCTGTTTGGTATTTCCGCACTTCCGGCTCCAGGCGTTAACTTGGCAGAAGCACAAACGGCCATCCAGAAAGAAATTGATTTATTAAAAACTGAAGCTATTTCTGAGTATGAACTGGCACGGATCAGCACACGCTTTATTTCAAATCTGATTTATAGTCAGGACAGTCTGAGCGGACAGGCCAAAATGATTGGAAACCTTGAAGTAAACGGATTGAGTTACCGCCTGATGGATGAACTGCCTCAGCATTATGACAGTGTCCGTGCAGAGGACATTCAGCGGGTTGCTAATGCCTATTTTGTCCGTGAAAATTTAAGTACGCTCTACCTTTTGCCTGAACAGAAAGCTCAATAATGGTTATTACAATGTCTAAAGTTCGCTCTCTTATCCTTTTAACCAGCTTAAGCCTCAGTTCAAGCCTTTGGGCAGAAAATTATTTAGATACCCAACCTGATCTGAATGATAATCCCAGTCAGTTACAAGCGATCCCTCTCCTGCAAAGTTTAAAAAACATTAATCAAAAGCAGGCATTTCAAGCACCTTTTATTCATGACCTGAATAATCACTACAAAGTTCGCACTTTATTTGTTGAAACCCGTGATTTACCTATGGTCGATATTCAACTGACCTTTAATGCCGGATCAGCACGAGATCAGGAAATTGTTAAAGGTTTATTTGGCTTATCCAGCACAGCAGCCAAACTGATGCGCGAAGGAACAGATAAATATACGGCCGCACAGGTAGCTTCAGTCTTTGATGCCACAGGCGCACAATTTAGCGTACAGGCTTATCGCGATATGTTTGTCGTTCGCCTGCGAACTTTGTCAGATCCCAAGAAAATGGAACCTGCTTTGGGCATGATGATGGAAGTTCTCAAAAATGCTACATTCAAGCCTTCCAGTATTCAATTAGCACTCAGCAATACTCAAGTAGGACAAAAACAGCTTCAGGAAAATCCAAGCAAACTGATGGATATCCGGTTTTATCGGGCATTGTATGACCAACACCCTTATGCCGAACCCATTACCGGCACGATTGGCAGTACCAAAAAAATCACAGCAGATTTACTGAAAAAATTTCGTGATCAGTTTCTGGTGGCACAAAACATGAATATTGCCATTACCGGCAAACTCAGTCCTAAACAGGCACTGGGACTTTCTGAACGAATTGCAGGCAATTTGCCTCAAGGACACAAAGCAGTTGCATTAGCTAATCCTGAGGAAAAATCGGGTTTTGATATTGTGCATTTGCCTTATAACTCATCCCAAGCACATGTGACCTTCGGCCACTTAGGACCAAACCGTTTTACTGAAGATCGGCTTGCTCTGGAAGTAGCCAACCGCATGTTTGGTGGTAGCGGCTTTAATGCAGTACTGATGCAGGAATTAAGGGTAAAACGTGGCTATACCTATGGTGCCTATAGTACATTCAGCTTTAGTCAGGCACCCGGTATATTTAGCTTCCGTTATTCCACTAGACAAGATCAATTACTGGATAGCATTCAGGTCGCACATCAAGCTTTTATCAACTTTGTAAATCAGCCAATTGATACTAAGCGCCTGGAAGAAACCAAGGCCGGGATGTTAAGAGCATTTCCGAATAATTACAGCAGCAATGCCACGATCAATGCCCAGTTAGGCACGATGGGCTTTTATGCAGAGCAAGCCGACTATCTATCACGCTATCCAGAACGTCTAGCCAAAATTACCGCAGCAGATGTGCAAAATGCCGTGCGCAAACATCTGCATCCAGAACGCTTGACACTGGTCGTGGTAAGTCAAGAATTAGATAAAGAAGCATTAAAACTACGATTGGAACAGAACCTGTTAGATCCTTCTACACCACTGCCGAATACGATTCCAATACCTAAGGCATCTCCACAGAAACCGGCGGAAGCTGACGAGCCCGTAGAGATTCCTGTTGATACGCCTGCATCAATTTAAGATATTGACCGCGATGGATGCGTTGCTGTTGCAGCAAAGTTTGAGCCATATCCTGTGTTTGGGGTAAGCTCTGCTGTTCTGCAAGTTGCTGAAGTAAATTAAATTGAGAAGTCGTCAGTGGACGATAAATGGCAAATGTAGCCAGACATAAAATTAATGCCACAATAAAAATAACAACCGCATTATAAATTTGTTCAAGCTTAATTTTATTCAGAAAATTGCTTAATTTTTTGCTATCTATAGCCATACACTACCTCAAGTTGCAGCTAGTGTATGGCTGGGCCCCATGAAGTTCAAGTCAAAGATTGAATGACCAGTATAAATACACATCTCGATATGACTATAAATCGGTTAGGATTTCAACAATTCGTACACACTCCAGGCAATGACCATAGCCACCAGACCTAAAACCAGTAAAATTGCAAACTTGCTTAAGCCGGCTTCTGCTTCAGGTGGATGCAGTCGATCTTCATCTGCAATTCGGACCAATTCATCATTATAGTGACTATAAAACTCTGCACGCTGGGTTTCGTCCAGAGCGCGGGTAAAATCATAAACTTCTTTACGTTGAGCCAGACTGTAATCACCTAGATGGGTATATTTGTCATAAATTGCCTCATCCAGTTTTTTACGGTGTACATGCGCCAATTCTGTAATCTGACTGGCTGTTGGGGGCATATCAAAACTGAGCCCTTCAAGAGTTCTTTGCATCATGTTGTTCTCCTTTTCTTTTGTTCTATTGTTAAAATCTATACCAACCAAACTTCCAAGTGTGTATAGTTTGATCGTACAAACTATAAATTAAGTAAACAGGAAAGCTGATATAGTTGACTTTTCCATTATTCTGTAATATTAGTTTAATAATACTAAGTTATATTTGTATTTAGACTTAAAAGTCTATCCGAAATCATAATTAAAATTAAGGAGTTTTTATATTATGCAGAATATCTCTCAACATGATTTGGAACATCTGTATGCAGATGCAGTGAATACCATTCAATCGCAAATGAACTTTGTCGATGCAGTAAAACAATTAGAAGATGCAGCGCGCGCCGGTCACGGTAAAGCAGCTCTCTTTTTAGCTGAACTGTATTATCAGGGTTTTCGTGTAGAACGAGATTCACTCAAAGCACAATACTGGCAGAACATGGCCACCATGCAAGCCTGAAGAAACGTCACCTCGGTGACGTTTTTTTATGCCATTTTTTCGAAATACTGCAATTAAGACATAATTTATTACGATTGCTTGCAAAGCTGAAACAGTAATTTCACTGGAACTTTCTAGAATAGAGCTGAACTCTAATAGCACTTTATTTTAACGACAATGCGAAAAATTATTCAATACGACCCGATTTGTAAAAACTTTCTTTTGAGGCTGACCATCCTCAAATCTATGATGTATTGCGGCGTTTTGTGGGGCGTCTATCATCAGGGTTGGGCGATGATGCGTGATCAGGAAGATTATATTTTTCCATTCTGGCTTAATTCTCTGGATGCCAAAAATTATGCCAAGGAACATTGGCCAGGTTATGTACCCCGTAGAATCAACCCGGAAGATTTCGAAAACAACTTGTTACCTACACTGTCCCGACTAGCCGTGACACCTACTTTATGTAGCGGCAATGGCACTAAACTAAAATTATCCATTCCACAGATGCGTCACCTGTTTTTTTCACAACAAAGACTGCACTTTGCCTAAAAACATGTTATTTATAAAGACATAAAATAGACACCTAGAGATGTTCAGCTGGATACATACTCTAGGACTAATAATAATTAGATAAAAAGGACTCAATAGAATGACCAACGTAGCACAAGTGCTCGGTGATAAAGTACATCAGGCAGTTTATACCATCCGTCCAGACTCTACAGTTTTAGAAGCAATTAGCCTGATGGCAGAAAAAGGAATCGGGGCGCTGGTCGTTACCCACGAAGACAGTGTGGTCGGCATTTTGTCAGAGCGTGATTACACCCGTAAAATCGCATTGATGCAAAGAACCTCTTTTGATACCACGGTCAATGAAATTATGACACCTAAAGTCATAACCGTGACTTCTGCAACTTCTGTTGAAGACTGCTTAGCATTAATGACTGACCGCCATTTACGCCACTTACCTGTAGTTGAAAATGACAAACTGATTGGCCTGATTTCGATTGGTGACTTGGTCAAAGCTGCAATGGAAGATCAACGTAAGCTGATTGATCAGTTACAACAGTATATTTCAGGCTAAAATTCTTTCTTAGTTAAATACGTAAATTAAGATTCAAACTCAAAATGTCATTACAAACAAATGACAATGTCATATCAAAACCAGATTAGATATAAAAAATCCCAGCCTTAAGACTGGGATTTTTTGATTATTAGATCAAATTAAAGACCGAGTTTCTCTGCGACATAGTCAGAGTCTTTATCACCACGACCTGAAAGATTCACTACAATCTTAGTCTCTTTAGGCAGTTTACCCGCTTCACGAATTGCCCAAGCCACTGCATGTGAACTTTCTAATGCTGGCACAATTCCCTCAACGCGTGACAGGGTCATAAAGGCATCCAGACACTCCTGATCTGTTGCTGTAGTGTATTCCACACGACCTAGATCTTTCAGCAGGCTGTGCTGTGGCCCTACGCCTGGATAATCCAGCCCAGAAGCAATCGAATGCACAGGTAAAGGCTCACCCTGCTCATCTTCGAGTACATAACAGGCCATACCATGCAACTGGCTTGGTTTACCCAAAGTCAGCGTTGCGGAATGCTTATCAGTATTTAAGCCATGACCTGCAGGCTCTACCCCCACCAGTTTCACTTCTGGATCATTCAGGAATGCCGTGAATGCCCCCATGGCATTTGAACCACCACCCACACATGCCACCACAAAGTCTGGGTTTGCACCGAAGCGTTCATTGGTTTGAACCTTGATTTCATCGCCAATAATGGACTGGAAATCACGCACCATCATTGGGAATGGATGCGGTCCTACCACCGAACCAATCGCATAGATATAGTTTTTCGGATCTTTCAAGTATTCTTCAAAAGCACTGTCGACTGCATCTTTAAGGGTCGCAGTACCACGCGTCACAGAAATCAGCTTAGCACCCAAGATTTTCATCTTTACGACGTTTGGATGTTCTTTTTCGATATCCACCTGGCCCATATGAATTTCACATGGAATACCCACCAAAGCACATGCAGTAGCCAATGCTACACCATGCTGACCTGCACCGGTTTCTGCAATGACTTTGGTTTTACCCATATATTTCGCCAGCAGTGCTTCACCCAGGCAGTGATTGATTTTATGTGCACCGGTATGATTCAGGTCTTCACGTTTTAAATAGATCTGTGCTCCACCTAACTGGTCAGAAAGGCGTTTAGCATGAAACAAAGGGCTAGGACGGCCGACATAGTTAGCAAACAGGTCTTTTAATTCATTTTGAAATTCTTCAGTTTGACGGATTTCCTGATAGGCAACATTGATGTCATCCATGGCCTGTTTTAGATCCGGTGGAATGAACTGACCGCCATATTGACCAAAGAAACCCTCTTCATTGGGCAACGCAATACCATTAATTTGATGAGCCATAATAATTCCTGATTATTGGAATAAGGTATAACAAGTGACTTTATACTAGAATAATTCGTTTTAAAGCACTAATAACTATAGATAAAGTCACTTATAGATAAATGGAATCAACGCGCCAGATATTTGGTCATATCCTCAATACCTTTTAAGGTCATTGGAAACATATGATCTTCAAAGATTTGCTTAATCAGGCCAATAGTATGCGTGTAATGCCAGTATTTTTCTTCTTCAGGATTGAGCCAAGCGGTTTTATCAAAATGCTGACGCAGACGCTGTAACCAGACCTGTCCTGCCTCATCATTCATATATTCGACCGAACCACCGACGGAGTTCAACTCATAGGGTGCCATGCTGGCATCACCCACTACAATCACCCGGTAATCCCGTCCATAGGTATTGAACAGATCCCAGGTATTCATGCGCGAGCTGGAACGACGGACATTATCTTTCCAGACATAGTCGTATAGACAATTATGGAAATAGAAATATTCCAGAGTCTTAAATTCGGTCTTAGCGGCGCTAAACAGTTTTTCACACTGAGCGATATGCGCATCCATTGATCCACCGATATCAAACAGCATTAGTACTTTAATACGGTTACGACGCTCCGGCACCAATTGCACATCCAGAATCCCCTGTTTGGCGGTTTCACGAATAGTACTATCAATGTCCAGTTCTTCAGCCGCACCCTGACGAGCGAACTTACGCAAACGGCGCAGTGCCATCTGCATCTGACGACTACCAAGAATCTGATCATCATCCAGATTACGGTATTGACGCTGTTCCCAGACTTTGACGGCGGAACGTTTACGCCCCGGCCCGCCAATGCGCACACCTTCAGGATGATCACCATAGGCACCAAATGGCGATGTGCCACCAGTACCAATCATCTTATTCCCGCCCTGATGTTTTTTATGCTGTTCGCGCAAGCGTTCTTCCAGCATTTTCATCAGTTCTTCCAGCGATCCGGCTTTTTTCAGTTCTTCACGCTGTTCAGGGGTTAAGTGCTTTTCCAGAAGTTCCAGATCAAACCAGTCTTTGGGTAGTTTATGCACCTGATTCAGCAGTTCATCCAGATCAAAAGTCGCGATACCATCAAAGTAATCTTTCATGGCGCGATCGAACTTGTCGAAGTAGCGCTCGTCTTTGACCATCACAGTTTTAGCAAGCTGATAGAACTCGCCCTGATCAGCAAAAATCACGCCTGCCGCCACCGCTTGATTCAGATCAATCAGCTCACGGGTGGAAACTGGTACGCCATATTTTCTGAGGGTATAAAACAATCGCACAAACATGCGTGTTTCTCCCTTAGCGACGCGACATAAAGGCTAGACGTTCAAGCAGTTGTACATCCTGCTCATTTTTGATCAGCGCGCCGTACAAAGGCGGAATCGCTTTGGACTTGTCGGTATTTCTTAAAATGTCTTCCGGCATATCATCTGCCATGAGTAGGCTTAGCCAGTCGATCAGTTCTGAAGTTGAAGGTGGTTTTTTCAAGCCTGGAATCTGACGTAACTTGAAGAAGACTTGCAGAGCTTCATTCACCAGCGTTGCTGAAATATTCTCAAAATGTACATCGATAATTTCACGCATGGTCGCTTCATCCGGAAACTCGATATAGTGGAAGAAACAACGGCGCAGGAAGGCATCTGGAAGTTCTTTCTCGTTATTTGAAGTGATGATGACAATCGGACGCTGAGTCGCAGTAATGGTTTCCCCCGTTTCATAAACGAAGAAAGACATCTTGTCGAGTTCGTGTAGCAAGTCATTTGGGAACTCGATATCTGCTTTATCGATCTCATCAATCAGCAATACACAGCGTTCTTCACTGGTAAATGCTTCCCAGAGTTTACCCGGCTTGATGTAGTTCTTGATGTCATAAACGCGATCATCACCTAACTGACTATCACGTAAGCGTGATACCGCATCATATTCATACAGGCCCTGCTGTGCCTTGGTCGTTGATTTGATATGCCAGGTAATCAGCTTCAGTCCAAGGCTTTGTGCCACCTGTTCAGCCAACAAGGTTTTACCTGTACCCGGCTCACCTTTAACCAGCAAGGGTTTTTGCAAACTACGCGCAGCTTTCACAGCTAGTTTTAAACTGTCAGTGGCAATGTACTGATCCGTACCTGAGAATTGTTGAATATCAGCAGACATGATTGAACCTTATTTTTCTATTTACAGCGGTGAACTTTTCTTGTTTGACTCAAGACCCGTTTTACTGGATGCATAGGTCGACCAGCAATAGCCAATCACAGACCCGATACCAATGACAAATAAAATAAGTGACGCATTAATCCAAACGAGTTCATATTCCTTGGTCAGAATACCAAACAGCAGCCCGAAAATAGCAGGTGCAACTGAAGCATTACTGCCTTCAGAAACGGTTGGGGTTAATAGCACGGCAAAGGCTAACAACCATAAAAAACCGCCCATTGCCTTTGGCATGCGCTTGGTCACGCCATACCAGCAGGCTAACGCAATCAGACTGCCCAGCAGATACACTGCAAACGCAATACTCTGGTCAGGAATTGAGTCCAATACAGCTACAAAACCATTCATTTCACAACTCCTGAACTGAGCTTAAGCCCCACGAAGACCTTCTGGCGCTGGCGCATTCGGGTTAATCAAACCTTCTGGTGGCATTTGCAGGAAGAAACCACGAGTAGAAATTGAATCCATCACATGTAAAACATTGGCACGTGCCAGTTTACGCGATTCACTCAATTCAAGATGCATGACAAAAGTCGCACGACCAAAAGCAACACGTACCGGTTCAGCCAATACCTCTAGTGGTTCAAATGTTTCGGCTTCGTTCTCATCTGCAGGACGCGCCACATAAAGATACATTTCATCTTTTTTGCTAGATTTGTAGATAGACACTTGCATGTTTCAAACGACTTTTCTGAAAAAACAATCGCAAGGATACATCAAAAAAACGACAGAAACATTAGCCGCCTCCAATGCATCAGTCGTGATTTTGTATAATTGCTTTATCTTTAATCAATCCAGTAAAAATCACTCAACCACTTTCATCTGGGTCGACAGATAAGACTCATCCTGATGCAATACCTTAATTAGCGGCAGAGTTAATAACTCATAGCGCCAACCGAGCAAGTAGTTTGGCAGATCCTGTTCATCCTTATGACATACTACATGCTGATATAAGGCATTCAGCCATTTCTTGCGCATCAGCACTTCTTTCGGTACGGAGATTTCATTGGATATATTCTGGATCATTGTTTCAACCTTCTCGCCAATCTCTCTGGATGAATGGCGGATTGGGCGTGCCAGACGTAATGGCCAGTCGGCTTGGTCAGGCAGGAATTTCAACAGATCCAAAATGGTCTTGCCATGTTCACGGACAATATTCGCCCGGATGTCTTTCATCTGACTGAGCTGGAAATTATTGCGCGGGAATTTCTCTACCAGATCAATCATGGTCGAGTTTTTCAGAATAAAACTACGCGGCTGATTCAACGCCTTGGCAATCTGCTCACGCCATACAGCCAGTTGTTGCAACTGCATTAATTGACGGCGTGAATGACGATAATTACCGACATCCTGATAAAGTAAGGCAGTCGGTGTTTCTTCACCAATTTCATGGGTCAGAAAACGGCAATCCTCAAGAGCGAAATCGAGCAGATATTTGCTTTCCAGATCCTGTTTGACTTTATCCGACAACTGCACCAGATAATGCACATCATTGGCTGCATACAGTAACTGTTCAGAACTTAAAGGTCGTGCCAGCCAGTTAGAGCGGGTCTGATCTTTTTCAATATCGACATCCAGCATCTGTTTCAAGGCATTCTGATAGCTGACCTGCAAACCATGTCCGAGGAATGACATGCCGACCTGTGTATCAAAGACATTGCTCAGGGCTTTTTTCTGGGTGTAATGATAAATCAGGTCAATATCTTCACTACAGGCATGGAAAATATTCTGTTGAGCATTAAAAATCTTATTCAGAAATTCACTCAGATCCAGTGTTGTTCCATCCAGCAGGTAGACCTTGTTATTGACATTGATTTGAAAAACACCAAGTTTTGGCCACAAGGTGTCTACCTTAATGAATTCTGTATCCAAGCCATAGACTGGATTTTGATCCATAAGGTTCAGGACATGATTTAAGTCGTGCTGATGTTGAATAAATTGAAACATAAAGACTGAGTCTAAAATTAGATGCTCGATGAAGCTATATTACCCGATATATAGAATTTTTATATAAAAATGTGACAACCAAATCACACTTTTTGTTCCATATTTTTCGAATATAGCTTATCTAGTAAACATTTTATATTTTTACTAATATATTTTTTATATTATATATTAAGAGAATATAATTAATATTTCACTTAATTCGCATCCGGTTATGCACTGCCTGACTCAACGTATGACTATCGACATACTCCAGTTCTCCGCCTTGAGGCACCCCTTGAGCGATACGCGTCATTTGCACAGGTAAATGTTTACTGGCTTCAACCAGATAATGTGCAGTTGCCTGTCCTTCGACAGTCGCATTGGTGGCCAGAATCACTTCCTTGATCTGTCCTTGACTTAAGCGTTGCAGTAAATAGGGAATACCGATTTCTTCAGGCCCGATTCCATCTAGAGGTGACAGATGGCCGCCCAGAACATGATATTTACCGCGGAAACTGCCGCTTTGTTCAATTGCCATGACATCTGCCGGTGATTCCACGACACAAAGCAGTTCATCATCACGCTCAAGTGAGGTACAGATATTACAGACTTCATCTTCTGTCAATGAATGGCAGATTGAGCATTCATGAATGTGATCGGTTGCTTCAGTCAAGGCATGTGCCAGACCGATCGCCCCTTCACGATTTTTCATGATTAAATGCAAAGCCATACGCTGGGCCGATTTCGGCCCAACGCTTGGCAAAATGCGTAATGCTTGAACCAGTTGATCAAAACGATCACTAAACATTGCGCATACTTCCTTAGAATAAACCAGCCAGACCAGGTGGTAAGCCCATACCTGAGTTTGCAGATTTCATTTTCTCTTCAGAGATCACTTCTGCTTGACGCGCTGCATCATTCATCGCTGCTGCAATCAGATCTTCGATCATATCTGGATCGTCCTGTAACAGTTCAGGATTGATTTCGATACGTTTCACCACATTGCGGCAAGTCATGGTAACTTTCACCAGACCGCCACCAGCCTCAGCATGCACTTCAGTTTGCGCAAGCTCTTCTTTGGCTTTTTTCATGTTGTTTTCGACTTCTTTTTGCATGCGCTGTGCTTGCTGCATCAACATATTAATGTTCATAAAGATCTCCGAACATATATTTATAAAATTAGATTAGATCTAAACCGCGTGTAATGTCGCGAATAATATCATCAATCTCTTCCAAACCAACAGAAACGCGAATTAAACCTTCACGAATACCCGCTGCTGCTTTGGCTTCTGGAGACAATTTACCATGCGTCGTAGTTGCCGGATGAGTAATCGTTGATTTCACATCACCCAGGTTACCGGTGATTGAAATGAACTGGGTATTGTCAATTACTTTCCAGGCACCTTCACGACCGCCTTTCACTTCGAAAGATACGATACCACCGAAACCGGTTTGTTGTTTTGCAGCCAGTTCATGACCGATATGCTCAGGCAAACCTGCATAGTAAACTTTTTCTACTTTCGGATGTGCATTTAAGAATTCTGCCAGTTTTTGTGCATTGGCAGAATGTTCACGCATACGTAAACGTAAAGTTTCTAGACCTTTCAGGAATACCCAGGCATTAAACGGGCTCATAGAAGGACCGGTAGTACGTACATAACCAAAAATTTCTTCAAGCAGTTTGTGGTTACCTGCCACAGCGCCACCGAGTGCACGACCCTGGCCATCCAGATATTTAGTCGCAGAATATACGACTAAGTCTGCACCAAATTTGAGTGGTTGTTGTAACACTGGTGTACAGAAGCTGTTGTCAATCGCGAGCAATGCATCATTGGCATGTGCAATATCTGCCAAAGCCTGAATATCTGCCACTTCAGCCAGTGGGTTTGACGGAGATTCAACAAAAAGTAACTTGGTTTCTGGCTTGATGGCATTTTTCCATGCATCCAGATCCGTCAGATCGACAAACTCAACTGCGACACCAAATTTAGCCACGTATTTTTCAAATAAAGAAACTGTTGAACCAAATACGGCGCGTGAACAGATGACATGATCGCCTGCTTTCAGGTAAGCCATCGCTACTGCCATAATCGCAGCCATACCAGAGCTGGTCGCAACAGCGCGTTCTGCGCCTTCTAAGGCAGCCAGACGCTTTTCAAACATGGCAACAGTTGGATTAGTAAAGCGAGAGTAAATATTACCCGGCTCCTGGCCTGAAAATTTCGCTGCGGCTTCAGCCGCATTTTCATAAACAAATGACGATGTTAGAAAAATCGGTTCACCATGCTCACCCTCGAAGCTGCGGGTGTGACCGGTACGGATGGCTAAAGTTTCTAATTGATAGTTAAAATCGTCTTGCTGGCTCATCACTTTACTTCAGCCCAAAGGCTGCCTTTTGTAAAAAATTGCCAACATTTTGAGCGTCTAAGCTATTTCAGGTCAAGGCATAATAAGCAATTATTGCTTAGACTTCGACCAATTCTCCTTTGTATACGGATAAATTATTTACATGATTCAGTTAAAACAAAATATTCAACGCCAGAAGAAAAAATTAAAACACCTGAATGCACGGTTATTTAACTCGTCTTCCCTGATTCTTTCGCAAAAAACGCCCTTTGAATATATTGCTGCGACTGAGTTCTGCAAAATTCGCTATTATGCAGCGCCTGAAAAAAAGTACCGTGAGCCGTTAGTCTTTGTTGCCCCTCTTGCGATTAATATGGATATTTATGATCTGTATCCTTACCGTTCACTAGTCAAGCATTTTCAGCATAGCGGTTTTGATGTCTATTTAGTGGAATGGAAACGTTTCCGTTATAAACACCGTCACTTGAATTTCCTGTCTTTTATCGACGGCGCGATTCCTCAGGCTATTGAACGAATCTGCTCGCATTCAGGCAGTCAGTTTATTTCCTTGCATGGCTGGAGTATGGCTGGAATTTTTGTCACGCTTTATACTGCGCTACATTCCCCTGAACATGTTAAAAACCTGATTGTACTGGGTAGCCCGATTGACAGTTATGCATCCGGTCGCGTTGGCAAGCTTTTTAGCACCACCAACAAGCTCATTTCCAAAAATAAAACCCTGCAACAGGCGATTCACCAAGGATTGATTCCTAAGGAATATATTCATTCGCCCGGCATCATCAATGCATTGGGATTTAAGCTCCTTGATCCGATTGGCTGGTTTAAAAGCCAGAAGCAGTTTTTGATGAACCTGGAAAATGTTGAAGATGTCTATGAACATGCCACCATGGGCAATTTTTTGAACAAGATGATTGATTATCCGGGTGGAATCAATCAGGACATGGTGCTGCACTTATGGCTGCAAAATCCTTTAAAAAATGGCTCAATGACTTTAAACGGCCGAACGATTGACCTAAAAAATATTAACTGTTCCTTACTGGTCGGGGCTGGGAAAACCGATCAGATTGTTACAGAACAGTCAGCTAAACCTTTGATGGAATTGACAAGTAGTACCGATAAGACGTTTACTCTTATCCCGGGTGGTCATCTTGGACTGATGTCCAATCAGAAAACAGCCAATACATTCTGGCCGAAACTGACCACCTGGCTGGCACAACGCTCAACCCGGATAGATGCTTAATTCCGGAAGAGCCGGCAATTTTCAGGTATTTATTATTTTATTCAGAGGGTATGACATGATTCAGTCAGTGGCATTTATTGGTTTAGGCGCAATGGGTTATCGCATGGCAGCGCATTTACCCAAGCATTTTGAGACAGTTTATGTCTGGAACCGTACTTTTGCCAAGGCTGAAGAACATGCTGCTGAATATGGCACCCAAGCTGTCGCTTTAGAACAGGCAGTTCAGGCAGATATTATTTTTTCCTGCCTGCCGACCAGTGCCGATGTTGAAGCATTAGTCCAAGGCCTCAGCCTTAAAGCTGGCAGTATCTGGGTAGACTGTACCAGCGGTGTTCCTGACGCTGCCCGACGCTTAGAAGAAGCACTTGCTGAACAGGGTGTGATTTTCCTGGATGCGCCTGTGAGTGGCCAGACCATTGGTGCGGAAAATGGCACATTGACTGTGATGGTCGGCGGTAATGCGGAAGGCTTTGAAAAAGCCCTGCCAGCGATGCAGGCGTTTGGCAAATTGATCAAGCATGTGGGCACATCAGGTGCCGGCTTTGCGGTAAAAGCGGTAAATAATATGTTACTGGCTGTAAACCTGTGTGCAGCAGCAGAAGGCTTTACCACACTGAAAGCGCACGGCGTTGACCTGAATGAAGCGCTGGATTGTATCAATGCATCAAGCGGTAAAAGCAATGTGACTGAAACCGTTTTACCACAGCGTGTTTTGAACCGTAGCTTCCCTGTTACCTTTGCCCTGCCTCTTTTAGCCAAAGATACAGGCATTGCACTTGATCTTGCGCGCGATGCCAAACTGGCAGTACCACTTCTCGCTTTAGGTCAAAGTCTGGTGCAAGCTGCTAGCAATCTGTCGGATAAAAATAGTGACTTTTCCAGTGCTGTAAAAATGTATGAATCATGGAGTAATATTACCATTGAGTAATATCTCGCCATTGAATAATAATAAACAAACCTAATATTGTGACTATAGACTAGCCACATGCAGTGATACTGAGGAAACTCTTATGAATAAGTTATTTGTTGCAGCACTCGTCGGTTCTGCAACTTTGTTTGGGGCTTCAACATCGGTTCTTGCATCTGAACAGGAATGCAAAAAATTGAAAAATGACCATGATGTCATTTATGCATCAAAAGGTTTCTGTTTCAAGGATCCTGAAGCAAAAGCAAAGTTTAATGACAATTGCTACACAACCAAGCCAAAATTTTCAGAAAAAGAGCAGCAACGTCTTGACGCGATCAAAGAACGTCAGAAAGAATTGAACTGTAAATAATACAATTCAATTCTGCTCAAGGAATGCACTTATGACTTACGATGACCAAAATATTTTTGCACGAATTCTGCGTGGTGAACTTCCAGCAATTAAAGTGTATGAAGATGACCGAGTTCTTGCATTTATGGACATCATGCCACAGGCCGATGGTCATACTCTGGTCATTCCTAAAACTCCAGCAATTACCTTGCTTGACCTGGATCCTGAAGTTGCAGCCTATACCATTCAGGTGGTGCAAAAAATTGCCAAAGCGATTGAAAAAGGTTTAGGTGTAGATGGCATTGTACTCATGCAGCTCTCTGGCGCTGCGGCGGGTCAGACTGTTCCGCATGTTCATTTCCATCTGGTACCTACCTCTTTGCACAATCTCGGCAAACATGCTGCACAAATGGGTGATCAGGAAAAAATCAAACAACTGGCAGAGAAAATTAAAGCTGCTCTTTAATTCATTCTTCGTCCTTAAAAATGGAGCTTCGGCTCCATTTTTTATGCCTTATTTTTCATTTTTTATCACCATTCATAAATACAGTATTCCTCTTAAATGACTTTATTAAAACCGCATTACTCATCTACTGGATCAGCGTTAACTAAAGCAAAAAAATCCTGCACAGAATCTTAAAAATTAAAATTGCTCCCTTTTTAGATTTCATAGATCTGCAATATTTCCTTAACCATACTGACTTATTCATCCTCAATACTGAGCACCAATACAGGATGGTAGCCAAGACCGAGCTACTGCATACACCTCAAAAGACCTAAAAAAGTCTGATTGGAGCTTTATATGAAAAAATCACTTTGCATTTTCGCAATTGGGGCAAGCGTTTTTACACCGCTCATGGCAGTCGCTGCTGATGTTAAAGTCTATGGCCGTGCACATGTGTCTTTAGATTATCTGGATGATGGCCAGGATTATAATGAAATTGGAATTTCCTCCAATGCATCACGCCTTGGATTTAAAGCTGAACAAACACTTGAAAATGGCATGACCGTATTTGGCCAGATTGAGCAGGAAATTAACTTTGCCAGTGGCTCTGCAAATGATGATGTCGAGTTTGCTACTCGTGATACCTTTGTCGGTTTAAAAGGTGAGTTCGGTCAGGCACGGATCGGCCGTTTCGACAGCCCATTTAAAGTGGCGCGCAGTCCAGTTAACTTCTTTGGAGATATGGTCGGCGATGTACGTAATGTGACCCGAGTAGGGAATCTGCGTTTTGATGAACGTAATGCCAATAGCATTGAATATAAATCACCAAAATTCGGCAATGGATTTAATGTTCTGGGTGCACTTTCCCTACATGAAGCCAACAGCCCGGATGCATCTAAGGATGGTGAAAAAGATAAAGATAAGGCTTATGACCTTGCCCTTACCTACCAAAAAGATAAAGTTGATTTTGCAGCGGCATATGAACATTATGAAGAAGAAGCCAGTCGTGGTGAACGTGATGGTTTCCGGATTGCAGGTGCCTACAAAATCACGCCAGACTTGAAACTCGGTGGTCTGTATCAGTTCCTTCAGCATGACAATACCGAAGTCAATCCTGATGCTCAGGTCTTTGGCATCGCGGGTGAATATAAATTAGCAGCCAAAACCTCATTGCGTGGACAGGTCTTTCACCGTGATGTAGATGCCGATGATGCCAATGCTACTTTACTGGCGATTGGAATTGAACATCGTCTTGACCCAGCAGTCCGCATCTACAGCAATCTGGCCAGTGTATTAAATGATGAAAACTCAAATCTGACACCTTGGGCACAAGGCCGTAGCAATGCAGTGGCTGGCGCACGTGGTGAAGACAGCTTCGGACTATCGGTCGGTATGCGTTACGACTTCTGAAGCCCTCCCCAATTCCATATTAGAAAAGAGCCTGCCTGATGCGGGTTCTTTTTTATTTTTTAATTAATCCCGACTATTTTAATTAGAATAAAAACTGAATAAAAACCCCAGCAAAATAATCAGGATTAATATACTTGAAAAATAAATTCCAACCATTTTAATCAGATTAAAATAATCTATTGTTACAAAAAACAATCACAAATATTTAGAATACTTATCAAACTTTTAATTAAATATTATTAATATTTTCAATAACTTATAAATATATATTTATTTAAACTATTTGGTCTATTTATTTTTTAGTTACAATCGATTAATAATATATAACAAACCACATAATAGGCTTGTTCACATGAGCTTAGTTTCTAAAAATTTAAACCAAAAAACAGTAAGAGAGATTACTGCGATTTTAATTATCAAGATCATTCTACTTCTGGTAATTAAAAATATTTGGTTTGATGCGCCTACTATTCCAAAAGATTTTGACACTCAAGTCGCCGAGCGTATCGCCGGCAATCCTTCCCAAATCAAGGAGACACGTTGATGATTTCTGAAAGCGTGGTCGATCTTTCGCGGTTCCAGTTCGCTATGACCGCGATGTATCACTTTATTTTTGTTCCACTGACCTTAGGCCTGGCATTTCTGCTTGCCATTATGGAAACCACCTATGTGATTTCCGGCAAAGAAATTTACAAGGACATGACTAAGTTTTGGGGAAAACTGTTCGGGATTAACTTTGCCTTAGGGGTAACCACAGGCTTGACCATGGAGTTCCAGTTCGGAACCAACTGGGCATATTATTCGCATTATGTGGGTGATATTTTCGGTGCACCATTGGCTATTGAAGGTTTGATGGCCTTCTTCCTTGAATCTACTTTCATTGGTTTATTCTTCTTCGGTTGGGACCGTTTATCCAAAGTACAGCATCTGGGCGTGACCTGGTTAGTTGCACTGGGATCTAACATGTCTGCACTGTGGATTCTGGTTGCCAATGGCTGGATGCAAAACCCGGTTGGTTCAGCATTCAACTATGAAACCATGCGTATGGAAATGGTGGACTTTGCAGCACTGATCTTTAACCCGGTTGCACAGGTTAAATTCGTACATACTGTTTCTGCAGGTTATGTGACTGGTGCCATCTTCGTACTGGCGATTTCAAGTTACTATATGCTGAAAAAACGTGACTTGCCATTTGCACGCCGTTCATTTGCGATTGCTGCCATTTTCGGCTTAGCGTCAACTCTTTCTGTGATCCTGCTGGGCGATGAGTCTGGTTATGAAATTGGTGATGTACAGAAAACCAAACTGGCTGCGATTGAAGCAGAATGGGAAACTGAACCAGCGCCTGCAGCATTTACTTTATTTGGCTTCCCAAATAAAGAAACCATGTCTACCGATTATGCTGTGAAAATTCCTTATGTTATGGGGATTATCGCTACACGTTCTGTAGATACTCCTGTTACTGGTATTAAAGACCTGCTGGTTGAACATGAAGGTCGTATCCGTAACGGTATGGTGGCTTATGAACAACTGGAAAAACTACGTGCTGGCGATCAGTCTCCTGAGCTGAAAGCTGCATTTGCAGAAACTCAAAAAGATTTGGGCTACGGTCTGCTTCTGAAAAAATACACTGCAAATGTTGTAGACGCTTCTGACGAGCAAATTAAGGCAGCAGCAAAAGATACTATTCCACATGTACCAAGCCTGTTCTGGGCATTTCGTGCCATGGTCGCTTCTGGCTTCCTGATGCTGGTTCTGTTTGTTCTTGCGACTTTTGCGGTGGCTAAACGCAATGCAGAAAACAAACCTTGGTTATTAAAATTTGCATTATTTGCACTACCACTTCCATGGATTGCGGCACAAACTGGCTGGTTTGTTGCTGAAGTAGGTCGTCAACCTTGGACTATTGGTGAGGTTCTGCCTACACATTTATCGACTTCAAGCTTAAGCACAGGCGATGTATGGGGTTCAATCATTGCATTAGCAGCGTTCTACACTGTACTGCTGATCATTGAAATGTACTTAATGATTAAATTCTCACGCCTTGGCCCAAGTTCTCTACATACTGGTAAATACCACTTCGAGAAACTTGAAGCTGCAAAAAAGGCAAATGAGGAGGCTCAAGCATGATCGAATATGAATTACTCAAAATAATCTGGTGGGTACTGGTTGGCGTCTTGCTGATTGGTTTCGCCCTGACTGATGGCTTTGATATGGGCTCCATGGCGATCATGCCATTCGTGGGTCAGAATGATGAAGAACGTCGTGCGGCAATCAATACGATTGCCCCGCACTGGGACGGTAATCAGGTCTGGTTTATTACTGCGGGTGGTGCCCTGTTTGCTGCCTGGCCAATGGTTTATGCAACTGCCTTTTCTGGTATGTACTGGGCACTTCTGCTTGTTCTGTTTGCCTTATTCCTGCGTCCAGTAGGATTTGACTATCGCTCCAAACTGGAAAATACCAAATGGCGTAATGCCTGGGATTGGGGCCTGGCAGTTGGTGGTGCTGTGCCCGCACTGGTTTTCGGTGTCGCATTCGGCAATATGTTCCTGGGTGTTCCATTCACCCTAGATGAAACTGTACGTTCAACTTATAGCGGCAGCTTCTTTGCCCTGCTCAATCCATTTGCACTGGTATGTGGTGTTGTCAGCTTATCTATGCTGTGTGCACACGGTGGTGCATGGTTGATGCTACGTACAGATGGCGATTTACGTGAACGTTCTGCCAAAGCAACCAAAATCATGGGGATTGTTTATCTGGTAGCTTTCCTGGCAGTCGGTGCATGGTTATATTTCGGTAGTATTCAAGGCTATACCCTGGTTACACCTTTTGATACCAATGGTGTTGCCAATCCATTAGCCAAAGAAGTCCTGACCAATGCCAACCCAGGCTGGATGAACAACTACAGCACTTATCCAATCACGATACTGGCACCAGTTGCAGGTATTTTAGGTGGCATCATTGTGGTATTGGCTGCATCTAAAGCCAAAGCAGGTTTGAGCTTCTTGGGTTCATCTTTAGCAGTGATCGGTGCAATTTTGACTGCCGGTTTTGCCCTGTTCCCATTCCTGATGCCTTCTAGCATTAATCCAGTTGCAAGCTTAACCATGTGGGATGCGGTCTCCAGCCAAAATACCTTAACTGTGATGACTGTGGCTGCATGCATCTTCGTTCCACTGATTCTGTGCTACACCACTTGGTGTTACTACAAGATGTGGGGCGTGATTACCAAAAAACATATTCAAGAGAATTCACACAGCCTGTACTAAGGCTGTGTCTTAGGAGATAAAATTATGTGGTATTTCGCATGGATTCTCGGCATTTTGATGGCCTGTTTCGCTGGTGTACTCAGTGCACTATATATTGAAAATCATCAAGACCTGGATGAGAAATAAGAGATGACAGACGCTGCAGTTGAACAAGTAAAGATAGAAAAAAAATCTAACCCTTTTGCAATGGTGATTTCTTGCCTATTGGCTTTTCCACTCGCAGCGGTGTTGCTGGTTCATCCTGCTGCAATGCTGGATGCCAACGGGGAATATAGCCACCGCGCCATGATGTTTATCATGATCGGCATTTCAGGCGGTTTTATTCACGGGGTTGGCTTTATCCCTCAGCACTGGTTCTGGAAATGGCTATTTAGTCCGTTTCTGGCTTGGCCGTTAATGCTATGGGGTTATTACACCTGGTTTCTTAATTAGGTATTAAACAGCCAAAAACAAAGCCCTCATTTGAGGGCTTTTTGTTCTTTATTTCTTTTGTGAAACACAGCCTGTTTCATAGGTAGTTCCCAAATCCTGAAGGGATTGAGTAAACTGATTATCCAGTGTACTCACAAACCGGAATTCATCCTGCGCTGTCGCAAGATGCAGATTCTGTTCTGATAGATACTTTAACTGCTTTAAACCGGTTGCATATTCACAGGCTTTAGCAATCATAAGTGCAGGATGCTCACGTCGGTCTACCGATGAGTTCAACACGGCAAGTTTTAGCTCTAACTCATCATATTTTTGTTTGGTTTGCGCCTTAAATTCAGCCTGACTCAGTGGTTTGGCCCAAGCTGAAACAGATAAGCCCAAAATTCCAATGGTTATGATTAATTTATGCATTTTCCCCTCAACAATAAAAATTACATACGATTTATCTAAGTCATTGAATAGTTATAGCATAAAGCTACTTTTAATAAATACGAGCAATAAAAAAGCCAGAACTACTCTGGCTTTGAAAACTTACTTCATTGAATTTTCTACCGATGAGTATGAATTGACATCACAATACCCATCCCTGCCAACATGGAAATTACGGCTGTACCACCATAACTCATCAATGGCAAAGGGTCACCCGTTACAGGTAAAATCCCACTGACCATGCCTGAGTTTAAAAACACGAAGAAAAAGAAAGTCAGTCCGATCGCACCGGCATACAAACGGCCAAAGTTATGAAAGCTATTCATGCCAATAATCAGACAGCGAATAATAATGGCCGTAAACAGGCTGAATAGCAGAAACACCCCGATAAAACCAAATTCTTCGGCATAAGTCGACATGATGAAGTCGGTATGATGTTCAGGCAGATAACCTAGATGAGACTGCGTACCTTGTGAGTAACCTTTTCCCATAATTCCGCCCGAACCGATGGCAATTTTGGACTGGATAATGTTCCAGCCTGCGCCCAAGGCATCCGATTCTGGATCGAATAAAGTCAGAATCCGTTTCTTTTGATATTCCTGCAACAAGAACATCCACAGTAGCGGCACTGCAACGGCCAAAGCAGCAAAGGCTCCAGCAATTAAACGCCATGACATGCCACTTAAGAACAGTACAAAGATTCCGGGAATCACCAGACCAATATTTAAATCAGGTTGTAATGCCACCAGTACGAAAGGCACGCCTAAAATCACCAAGGCACCGACAATATCCAGAAACTTTGGAGGGAAAGGTTTACGGGCAAAGTACCAGGCCATCATCAGTGGCATGGCAAACTTCATTACCTCACTCGGCTGCATGCTCCCCACACCCGGCAACGTAATCCAGCGGGTTGCCCCAAGACGCTTTTCACCAATCACAAAGACCAGCAGCAGCATAAAGATACCGAACATATAAAAATATGGACTGGCAGCCTGATAGACCTTGGGTGGTACTTGGGCACAGATAAACATTACCACAAAACCCACACCAAAACTGATCGCCTGGCGAATCACCATCCCCGAATCTTCAGAGGTGGCACTGTAAACCACCATCAGACCCAAGATCGCATTTAAAATCAGGAAACAAAGCAGCCATGGATCAAGGTGCAACTTGGTCCATCGGGAGGCATTCTGGGGATTAATACTACGACCATCGCGTGCGGACTGCCGCAAAAAACGATACTGCTGTGAAGGGATCATTGGCCCACGGGTAGAAAATTCATGATGGCAAAATTATAAGTTAAAGTGCTCCGGAATAAATCGCCATTGACCGATTTATTCCATTTTTATTGCAATATATTTAGCGCTGGGCAGCCAGAATCAACTTCGCCAGTTCCAGATCATCTGGATAGGTAATTTTAATATTATCGGAACGCCCCTGTACTACTTGGACGGGTTCATCTATATGTTCCAGTGCACTGGCTTCATCGGTAATGGTAGCACCATCTGCGAGTGCCTGCTGAATCGCACGCTTCAAAGTTCCAAGTTTCGCCATTTGTGGTGTTTGCGCCTGCCATAATGTCGAACGATCTACTGTCATTTCAATACCATGATCCTTTACGACACGTTTTAAGGTATCCCGTACCGGAATGGCCAGAATCGCAGCCTGATCAGTTTGAATTGCTGTATTGACCAGATCAATCAGGGAGCTTTGACTCACACAAGGACGGGCTGCATCATGCACCAAAACCCAATCCTCTTCTGAAGCAATCTCAGATAAATATTCCAAGGCATTTAGTACAGAGTTGACGCGCTCTGCACCGCCCAAGCAAAAATGTGCTTTATCCAGATGAGAAAGTGGCAGAGTCTTGGCAACATCATCCTGTGCACCAATCGCAAGGACATAACCTGCTAATGGCAATTGATTCAGACGGGAAACCGTGTGTTCAAGAACGGTCCGTTCCTGAATCATCTGGTATTGTTTAAGTTCGGTTTTGGAAAATCGGCTACCGGAACCTGCAGCTGGTAAAATGACCCACAATTTATGGTGTTGTTGGAACATCAGCTGATTCATTGGTTCTCAGGTCTACTTTATTCGGATTAAGATAAATCGGTTTATATTGAGTACTAATAGTGCTCATTTGCACAAAGGTTTCATGCGGCTTGATCAAACCTAGATCGAGACGGGCATGCTCTTCGATGGCTTCAATACCATTCTTCAAATCATAAACTTCTGCGGCCAGAACGCGATTACGTTCTTTCAGTTCTTCATTCAATTCTACTTGTTGCTGAATTTTCTGGGTCAATGCCTGATGGTCATTATAACCACCCTCACCGAACCAGTATAAATATTGAAACCCTGCGATCAAAACGATCGCAAGGCCCAACAGTACTTTACTCATCAAGGAGTCGAATACATTTAACATTGACATGAGTCGCTTAGTTCAAACCTTTGAACTCAGCTTTACCGCGATATGCAGCTTGAGTCAATTCTTCGATACGAAGTAATTGGTTATATTTCGCTACACGGTCAGAACGGCAAAGTGAACCAGTCTTGATTTGACCCGCTGCTGTACCCACTGCAAGATCCGCAATAGTTGAATCTTCAGTTTCGCCTGAACGGTGAGAGATTACAGTAGAGTAACCATTTGCTTTCGCAAGGTAGATTGCATCTAAAGTTTCAGTCAATGTACCGATCTGGTTGTACTTGATCAGGATTGAGTTACCTACTTTCTCGTTGATACCGCGTTGAAGAATCTTAGGATTCGTAACGAACAGGTCATCACCCACCAACTGGATTTTATCGCCAAGGATAGAAGTCAGGTAAGACCAGCCTTCCCAGTCAGATTCGTCCAGACCATCTTCAATCGAGATGATAGGGTATTGATTTACCAGACCTGCAAGGTAGTCAGCAAACTGGTTGCTTGTGAACGATTTGTTGCCTTCACCAGCCAGGATATATTGACCATCTTTGTAGAATTCTGAAGATGCACAGTCAAGCGCAAGCATAATATCAGAACCAGCTTTGTAACCAGTTTGCTCGATTGCAGACAGGATCACAGTAATAGCTTCTTCGTTAGAACGAAGGTTTGGCGCAAAACCACCTTCATCACCAACTGCAGTGTTCAAACCTTGTTTCTTCAAAACTGATTTTAAAGAATGGAAGATTTCAGCACCAGCACGTAACGCTTCAGAGAATGAAGTGAAACCTACAGGCTCAATCATGAATTCCTGAATATCAACAGTGTTGTCTGCGTGAGCACCACCGTTCAGGATGTTCATCATTGGAACAGGCATAGTCAAAATCTTTTGACCACGAAGATCTGCGATATATTGGTAAAGCGGCGTTTTCTTTTCTTCAGCAGCAGCACGCGCAGCAGCAAGAGATACTGCCAAAGTTGCGTTTGCACCTAATTTTTCTTTGTTTTCAGTACCGTCTAAAGCGATCATCGTATTGTCGATGTCTCTCTGTTCGAATACTGATTTACCCACTAACGCATCACGAATCAGAGTGTTTACGTTGTTAACCGCAGTTTTAACACCTTTACCTAGGTAACGTGCTTTATCGCCATCACGAAGTTCTAAAGCTTCACGAGAACCAGTTGAAGCACCAGATGGTGCACATGCACGGCCAACTACGCCAGATGCCAGGATAACGTCTGCTTCGATGGTTGGGTTACCACGAGAGTCCAAAATTTCACGTGCACGAATGTCAACGATTTGGCTCATGAACAATTCCTCAGTTGATTAATAACAGGATGCTTAAAACTGCATCAATGGGTATCTAATTTTTCAAATCCTTTCACTAGAGTATCCAGCTCTTTTAATTGAGCCAGGAATGGTTCTAGTTGAGATAAACGCAAGGCACAAGGACCATCACATTTTGCCACATCCGGATTTGGATGAGCTTCTAGGAACAAACCTGCAAGACCTGTTGCCATACCGGCACGCGCCAGTGTAGTAATCTGCGCACGACGACCACCGGCAGAGTCAGCACGACCGCCTGGAGTTTGTAATGCATGTGTTACATCAAAGAATACTGGCACGTTCATTTCTTTCATGATGTCGAAGCCCAGCATGTCTACAACCAGATTGTTGTAACCAAAAGCAGAACCACGCTCACAAAGAATCAGCTTGTCATTCCCTGCTTCCAGACACTTATGCAAAATGTGGCGCATTTCGTGCGGAGCAAGGAACTGGGCTTTCTTGATGTTGATAATGGCATCAGTTTTTGCCATCGCTTCAACCAGGTCAGTCTGACGACTTAAGAATGCAGGTAGCTGGATAATGTCAGCAACTTCTGCCACAGGAGCAGCCTGATACGGCTCATGTACATCAGTGATAATTGGCACATTAAAATGTTTTTTAATGTCGGCTAACCACTCGATTCCTTTTTCCAGGCCAGGCCCACGGAATGAGTTCAGGCTTGAACGGTTGGCTTTGTCAAAACTTGCTTTAAAGACATATGGAATATCTAAACGTTTGCAGATATCAACATAAGTCTCTGCAATTTCAAAAGCTAAGTCTTTCGACTCAAGTACGTTCATGCCGCCGAATAGTACAAATGGCAAGTGGTTTGCCATTTGTATATCGCCTAAACGTACAATTTCTTGTGGTTTTAATTGTGACATTTAAACTTCCTAGTTGTGTCTTAAACTCGCATTATTTAGTTTTTTGGTACTGTTTTTTCGCAGCATCAATGAAACCGGCAAATAATGGATGTCCATCACGTGGCGAGCTGGTAAATTCCGGGTGGAATTGTACTGCAATAAACCAAGGATGTGCAGGAATTTCAACAGTTTCTACCAGGTGTTGCACTGGAGAATAACCAGAAATCTTCATGCCTTTTTCTTCCAGCACTGGGATATAACGGTTGTTCATCTCGTAACGGTGACGGTGACGTTCGATAATTTCATCCGAACCATACACTTCAGCAGTCTTGGTACCCGGTACCAGTTCAGACTTCTGTGCACCTAGACGCATGGTACCGCCAAGATCAGAATCTACTGAACGCTGTTGAACTTCACCGCGCTCATCTAACCATTCAGTGATCAGACCAATCAATGGAGATTTGGTTGAACGGTTGAATTCTGTTGAAGTCGCATCAGTGATACCCGCCACATTACGTGCATATTCGATCACTGCAAGCTGCATACCTAAACAGATGCCTAAGAATGGCACACCGTTTTCACGTGCAAAACGAATCGCTTTCATTTTGCCTTCAGTACCACGTTCACCAAAACCGCCTGGTACCAGAATCGCATCCGCATCTTTCAATACTTCATTGACATCTTGGCTTTCAAGTTCTTCAGCATTGACATAGTCGATCTGGACTTTCACGCGGTTTTGAATACCGGCATGTAAAAGTGCTTCGTTCACAGACTTGTAGGCATCCGGAAGTTCAACATATTTACCAACCATCGCAACACGAACAGTGTATTCAGGATTCAGTAAAGCTTCTACCACATTATCCCAGTCAGACAGGTCTGCTTCTGGAAGATTGTCATAGCCGAAACGTTCACAGATTAAATCGTCAACATTTTGTTCATAGAAAGTACGTGGAATCTGGTAGATCGTACGTGCATCTTTACACACGACTACTGCACGCGCTTCTACGTTAGTGAACAAGGCAATTTTACGCGTCGTATCTGCATCAACATCATGTTCAGTACGGCAGATCAAAATGTCTGGTTGAATACCAATAGACAGAAGTTCTTTAACAGAGTGCTGTGTTGGTTTGGTTTTTAATTCTGCTGCAGACTTAATGTATGGGAGTAACGTTAAGTGCATCAGCATCGTACGTTTATGACCAAGTTCAACCATTAACTGACGTACAGATTCCATGAATGGGAGAGATTCAATGTCACCTACAGTACCGCCGATCTCAACGATCGCAACGTCATAACCTTCGCCAGCGCGAAGTACACGTTCTTTGATGTTGTCAGTAATGTGTGGAATAACTTGTACAGTACCACCTAGGTAGTCACCACGGCGTTCTTTATTCAGAACATCCTGGTAAACACGGCCTGATGTAAAGTTATTCAGTTTGGTCATTTTCGCACGACGCAAGAAACGTTCGTAGTAACCCAAGTCTAAGTCTGTTTCAGCACCGTCTTCTGTAACAAAAACTTCACCGTGCTGGAATGGGCTCATAGTCCCTGGATCGACATTAATGTATGGATCCATTTTTACCATGGTCACTTTTAAACCACGGGCTTCTAAAAGTGCAGCAACAGAAGCAGCTGAAATACCTTTACCTAGTGATGAAACAACACCACCAGTCACGAAAATAAAATGGGTCATTGGGTTTCTCGTACAATCGAGCCTAAATCGGCCTGCAATGTTGCGCAATTTTACTTTACCTTGTACCAATAAAGCAAAGTCAATCCGCATCAAATCAAAGAACAATAAACAATTGACTATTCTAACAGCAATTCCTGAAAAAAATTACAGTAAGTTCATATGATTTATATATTGCATTTTGCTGCTATAATAGGAACATTCACACCCTACACTATTCTGTTTGATGCAATGATGATGAAGAAACTTTTAATCTGTACCCTGATCCTGACTGGCCTTACACTGACTGGTTGTGTAAAAAAAGAAGCTCCAAAAGAAGAAGAACAAACCGAAGTTACTCCAGCATCTGAAGTGGTTGCTCCGGAACCTGTACAACTTGAGCCTGTTGAACCATTAGAATCAACACCAGTTGAACCGGTTGAAGAAGCACCAGCAGCACCGGCTGTTGAAATCCAGCGCGAACAAACTGCGAATACTACGACTGAAATTCGCCGTGAAGTTAAAAAGCCGGAACCTGCTCAATCAGAGCCTGCGCCTGCAGCTGAAACAAATTCAAGCACTGAGCAGCCTGCAAAACCTGCAGCAACACCAGCCGCTCCTAAAAACAACTCATCTTCTGCAAATAAGTCTGAAGATGATGCAGTTGCAGATGCAATTGCTGCTGCTATGCCAGCACTTGAAAACTAATATAATCCTTCATCAAAAAAACCCAGCTTATGCTGGGTTTTTTATGGTTTAAAAATCTCTTTCAAGCTGCCGTTGGAGTATCGGAAAGTTGCAGTAAATAATCTGCCATCAGACGAGTGGCCCATGATTCTGTCTGCATTAAGCCCTGATAAAAGCCACAATGGCTACCTTTTTTAGTGGTGACGACCACAATATTTGGCATGGCTCGAATGACATCCTTATACGGTTCCAGATTCTGGATATGACAGACCGGGTCATCTTCCGAATTCAAAATCATCAATGGAATTTTGACATTTTCAAATACATAAATTGGATTGGTGGCCTTGGTATAACTTTCATAATCTGAAAAGCCTGCCAGCTCATAGTAGCGCTGTTCAAATTCAGACAAGTCTTTCACCTCAAGCAATTGCTTCCATGAAGGATAAATCTGCCAGGTTTCCTGATAAGGATGGATAAAACGTTTGATCAGTTTTTTAGCCATGACTTTGCTATAAAACGGATGTACATAGGCAAAACCGGTTTCAGTGTTATAGCCTGGGCATAAAGCAAAGGCTGCTTTGAGTGGGGTTTGCTCGCCCTCTTCACCCAAGTAGCGAACCAACAGTCCTGTCCCCGCAGAGGAACCCACACCATAGAGATCGGATTGAGGAAACTTGTCCTGAATATAGAGCAACTGTTCACGCAGATCTTGGGTTGAACCAAACAAGTTCATTTTTGGCACAGGCATTGGCAGGTCAGCATGACCACGGCGCAAACACAGAGCAACACGCCAGCCTGTATATTTATGTAGGTCACGCACCAGCTCCCGCATGGATTCCGGAGAGCCGGTAATGGTATGCAATAGCACAATGGTAGGTGTACTTGGCGGTAAATCTAAACCATACCAGGCAATGCCAGTAATGCCGCCATCGGACATATTCAGCTGCTCAAGCACATCATATTGCAGCTTAATCGTGCGTTTTTTTATCAAGTCCAGATATAGAATGTGCGCATGCGCATTCGATAACCACGGTGTTGGACGATATTTCTGTTTTAAAAGTGGTAAACGTTCAATCACACCAGAAAATAAACCATTCGGATTATAATAAAGTGTTGGAAGATCGGCTCCGCTAAAGCGGTCCAGATATTCACTTGAAAGTTGACTCATTTTTTTAAGCCACATTTTCATCTGTATTCCCCTCTAGTTTTCTATCAGTGATGTACAAACTTCATGCCGACTTGAATCAATTTTAGGAAATTAAGTATTAGCCTGATAAGCCTGAATCCGCTGGCCCATTTCTATAGCTAAGGCTTCAAGTCCAGATTTTGGTCGTATCATTACTTCAAAATCAATGATCTGACCTTCATCATTGAACTGAATCATGTCGATTCCCTTAAGTTTCTTATCGCCGACATTGGCGGAGAACTCAAGTACAACATTGTTACCATCTTCACTAAGAAATTCGCGGTGATAAGTAAAGTTTTCAAAGACCTGAACCACATTGGTCAAGATAAAAAATACAACCTGTTTCCCGGGATAAGGCTGAAAAGCCACGGGTGAGCGGAATACGACATCGTCCGCGAGGAGTTCATTCAATATGGACATGTCACGTGTTTCCAACATTTCATGCCAACGCATAATTGCAGTTTGGGTTGTTTGTAGTGTCATTATTATTTCCTTTTTGTTGTAAAGTCCCTCTTTGCAAATAGGGGGATTTAGGGGGATTCTGGTGTTTCAGAATAGAATCCTCTCCCTAACCCTCTCCTTTAACAAAGGAGAGGGAATGTTGCGAATCAACTTTCTTTCATGACAATTTCGCATGAAAGCAAAAACTGTCATCTTTTAAGTTTTATCAATTAAATCACCGCAGCCAATTCAGCACCCTGACGGATTGCACGTTTAGCATCCAGCTCACCTGCTTCTTTCGCACCACCAATGAGATGCACGTTTTTACCGGCAGCTTTTAGTTCATCAAACATGGCAGTATAAGATTCCTGACCAGCACAGATAATGACATTATCTACGTCTAACACTGCAGGTTGATCATTTACCATCACATGCAGACCTTGATCATCAATTTTTTCATAGCTTGCACCAGCAATCATTTTGACATTACGATGCTTTAAGCCAGCACGGTGAATCCAGCCTGTGGTTTTACCCAGACTTGAACCGACAGAAGCTGCTTTACGCTGCAATAAATAAATTTCACGTTCAGGCTGTTCTACATTGGCGGTCTTGAGTCCACCGACATTTTCATAGTTAGTATCGATTCCCCATTCATCATAGAATTTTTCCGGATTGACGCTACCACTTTCGGTCCCATGACTGAGCATCTCAGCCGTATCAAAGCCAATACCCCCTGCACCAATAATCGCTACACGCTGGCCGACTGGTTTACGCTCTCTTAGTACCTCCAGATAAGACAACACTTTAGGATGATCAATTCCAGGAATATCGAGCTGACGCGGTGTCACCCCAGTGGCAACCACAATGTCATCAAATTCGGCTGAAATCAGCTGATCAAAGGTCGCGGTGCAATTTAATTTCAATTGAATACGTGGTTGCAACTCAATCTGACGTTTGAAATAACGTAAGGTTTCATAAAACTCTTCCTTACCTGGAATGGTCTTCGCAATATTAAATTGCCCACCAATCTGCGCTGAAGCTTCGAATACAGTGACATGATGACCACGACCTGCTGCATAGATGGCAAAGCTTAAACCCGCTGGTCCTGCACCAATCACTGCAATATTTTTCGCTACATTGGTTTCTTTAAAGATCAGTTCAGTTTCATAACACGCGCGTGGATTCACCAGACAGGTAGCAATTTTCATCGAGAAAATATGATCCAGACAGGCCTGATTACAACCGATACAGGTATTAATTTCATCACTACGGCCCTGTTCTGCTTTTAAGACAAACTCAGAGTCTGCCAGCATTGGACGTGCCATTGACACCATATCGGCATCGCCTGTAGCCAGGACATATTCTGCCATTTCCGGCGTATTAATACGGTTAGAGGTAATAAGAGGAATACTCACCTGACCTTTTAGCTTGCGCGTAACCCAAGTAAAGGCCGCACGTGGCACTTTGGTAGCAATGGTCGGAATACGCGCTTCATGCCAGCCAATACCGGTATTAATAATCGTCGCGCCCGCTTTCTCAATGGCTTTGGCCAGTTGGATTACTTCTTCTAGAGTTGAACCGCCTTCAACCAGATCCAGCATGGAAAGACGATAGATAATAATAAAATTCTCACCGACCATTTCACGGGTACGGCGTACAATTTCAATCGGGAAACGGATACGGTTTTCATAACTACCACCCCATTCATCATCACGATGATTGGTACGCGCTGCGATGAACTCATTGATCAGGTAACCTTCTGAACCCATGATTTCGACACCGTCATAACCGGCGTATTGAGCCAGTCTGGCACAGTTGGCAAAGTCATCAATGGTTTGCTGCACTTCAGCAGAGCTTAAAGCATGCGGTTTGACTGGATTAATCGGTGCCTGAATTGGAGACGGCGCGACATTTTCCGCCTGATAAGAGTAACGGCCGGTATGCAGGATCTGCATGGCAATTTTCCCGCCAGCCTCATGCACGGCTTGAGTAATGATTTTATGCTTTTCAGCTTCTTCAATCGTGTCGAGCTTGGAACCGCCCTGAAAAGTGACGCCATGATCATTCGGTGAGATACCACCTGTCACAATTAATGCTACGCCACCCTTGGCGCGTTCTGCATAAAAGGCAGCCATCCGATTATAACCACCTGGTGCTTCTTCTAAGCCCACATGCATAGAGCCCATCAAGACACGGTTTTTAAGCGTGGTAAAACCTAGGTCCAGTGGGGCAAGTAAATTCGGATATTTAGACATTTCAACTCCCTAGCGTGCAGATGTGCTGGCTATTTTTATTCAGGCTGACTGATTTATTTCCATCAAGCATCAGCCTTATGCAACTTGTTGCACTAATTTATAGTGCAGAATTGATTTTTATGCAACATGTTGCATAATAATCCCGAGTCACTTTTTTGAGACGTTTATGTCTTTATCACATGTTTTACTCACCAGCCTGATTGAGAAACCGAGCACCGGCATTGAACTGGCACGCCGTTTTGACCGCTCCATGGGCTTCTTCTGGAATGCCACCCATCAGCAGATCTATCGTGAACTAAATGCCATGCTGCAAAAAGGCTGGATTTCGACCATAGAAGAGGAAGATTCTCATAGCCGTAAAAAAACCTATCAGGTAGAACGACTCGGCCGGGAAGAACTGGCTAACTGGATGCTGGAGCATAGCTCTCCTGCACAGCTTCGTGAAGAATTGATGGTTCGTCTGCGTGCAGAAGCCCAACTTGGCGGCAACAGCACCTTACCTGAACTGGAACGACATCTAGAAATACATAAAGAAAAGCTTAAAACCTATCAGCATATTTTCGCCAAAGACTTTGCTCAAGCTGACGAAAATGACCGAACCCTGTATATTCATAAAATGATTCTGCAACTGGGTATTGATCAGGAACTGGGCTGGATTGCCTGGCTGGAACAGGTCATTCCCAGACTTAAACAATTCGATGTAGAAAAATTATAAATACGGAGATATGCATGCCCTTCTATACCATGCCAGATGGCGAACAGTTATTTGTACGTGAATACGGTCAGGGTCAACCGGTACTGGTCCTATCCGGTCTGGGCATGTTGAGCTGGCAATGGGCAGCTTTTCTCTATCCACATCAGAAAAACTTCCGCTTTATTATTCCTGAATGGCGCGGTTTTGGGGCGTCTAGTCACTGCAAAATCCCGCAAGACCTGGATGCGATTTCCAGTCACTGGCTTGATGTTCAGTCGGTGATCCAGCAGCTCAATTTAGATCAATTCATTGTAATTGCTTACTCTATGGGCGCGACAACCACCATGCATGGCCTGTGCTATGGGAACTTTGCCAAACACATAGCAGCTTATTTGCATATTGACCAAACACCGAAGATTCCGGTCGATAATGCCTGGGCATTTGGACTTTTTGGTCCACGCCATCAGGAATTTATTGAAATTTTGCAGCAGCTTTCAACATTACTTGCAGAACATCAGCATATTGAACTCATTCGGGATCTGGATAATTCAGTACGACAGCAAATTGCAGCATTATGGCTGCGCTTTATCCAGCTACAAAATGATCGTCCAGCCAGTTTGAAAGTATTTAAGTTCATCCTGAACCAACCTCGTCTGCAAAGCCTGCTCCTTCCTTCTAGCCGGGTGGATTATATGGCGTGGTACATCAATAATTATTTATATCATCAGGAAGATTATCGTGAAGCTCTGACGAAGCTTACTTGTCCAGTAACTTTCTTTAGCGGTGTGCAGTCAAAACTTTATCCTGTGGAAGGTCAGCGCCTAATTGCCCAAAGCCTGCCTCAGGCTAAACAGGTACTTTTTACAAAATCTGGCCATACCCCCTTACTGACCGAACCACTCAAATTTGCCAAGGAGCTCGGTATCTTTCTGAAAGACAATTTACAGTCGAGTTCATCAGCGGCCTAAAGATTCAGGAGAAGAAATCATGAAAAAACTGGTGGTGTTTTCAGGTGCTGGCATGAGTGCGGAAAGTGGGATTAACACCTTTCGTGACAGTGATGGGCTTTGGGAACAGTATCGTATAGAAGAAGTGGCCACACCGGAAGCTTGGGCTAAAAATCCGGAACTGGTGCAACGCTTTTATAATGCCCGACGTAAAAATATTCTGGAAGCACAGCCAAATGCAGCTCATCAACTCATTGCCGAACTTGAAGATGATTTTGATGTACATGTGATTACCCAGAATATTGATGATCTGCATGAACGTGCGGGAAGCTCCAAGGTCATTCACCTGCATGGTAATATCCGCCTAGCCAAAACCTCAGGCCCGAATTGTCAGTACACCACCGAGTTTTATCCGATTGAAGGGACTGAATTAGATTTAACTAAACACTTCTGTAAGGATGGCTATCCACTACGTCCACATGTAGTCTGGTTTGGTGAAGCAGTTCCTGCTTATGAAGAAGCACAAGATTGTGTACAGAATGCTGATATTTTTGTGGTCATTGGAACCAGTTTGCAAGTATATCCTGTTGCTGGTTTAATCCATGAGATTCCAGCTCACTCCACAGCTTACTATATTGATCCCAAAGCAGATCAACAGCATTTACCAGTTCAGTTTCACAAGATTTCCCAAACGGCCACAGAAGGCATGAAGACCTTACTTAAATTACTTGAGTCCGAGATCTAGTCATCATTCAAAATTCGTATTCTATAGTTGACAGTATGCAACAATCATTTTTTAATCAGCCTATTGTTGCAGGAATGGAATTAAACGATGCTGACTGATCTGGATGATTTTTACTGTTTTGCGCAGGTCGTTGAACATGGCGGCTTTAGTGCAGCCGAACGTGCCACCGATATTCCCAAATCCAAGCTCAGCCGCCGTGTTTATAATCTGGAAGAACGCCTTGGTGTCCGCCTGATTCAGCGTAGTTCTCGCCATTTTGCAGTCACTGATATTGGCATGAATATCTATCGACATGCACAAGTGATGCTCAGTGCAGCACAGGCCGCCCATGATCTGGTGGATCATCTCAGTACTGAACCGCGTGGTACCATTAAAATCAGCCTGCCCGTCTCCATTGCCCAGAATGAAATGGCAAAAATCCTGCCGGATTTCCTGAAAAAATATCCTGAAATTAAAGTCCAGATGATGATCACCAATCGACGTGTGGACATTATTAATGAAGGTTTTGATCTGGCCTTACGGGTACGGACCAGCCTGGATGATGATCCGAATCTGGTAATTCGTCAGTTTGAAAAAATTGAACAGCATCTGTTTGCCAGTCAGGGCTATTTAAATGAATTTGGCGATCTTAAAACACCTGAACAGCTCTCTGAACATAAAATTTTAAGCATGGCTGAGGAACATACTGAACAGTTCCTGATATTGCAGAATGAGCAGCAGCAACAGAAGAAAATCCGGATCAACCCGACCGTAATGGGATCAGACCTGAATATGCTGGCACAACTGGCAGCTTCAGGCTGTGGTATTACCTTATTGCCCGATAATGTCGTGCAGCAATATATAGAACGGGGCGAACTGGTTCGGGTACTTTCAGACTGGAAAACGGCACATGGAATTTTCCATCTGGTTTATCCTTCCCGTCGTGGTCTGTTACCAGCTGTAAGAGTATTTATTGATTATCTGGTTGAGCATCTGCATCTTGTATAAATAGACATATTTCCGGCAAAAAAAATAGCTCATTCTTGGGGAAAAATGAGCTAATAAAAACGATTCACTACAGCATGAAGTGAACGAAAGGAAACTACTACCGCCAAGCCAAATCTAATACACAGCAATCAGACATCTAACAAAGCAAATATCAACTAACTATAAATAGATTAAGAGAATTTGGCTGGTTAAACCACTTCTTCATGTAGTATTTTGTAGGCTTTTGTCATTAATAACACGTATGCTGTAATTTATGTAAGCTACTGTATTTCAATGCATAACATGAAAAATAATTTAAATTTCCGGATACTCGCCAGTGCCTTCTGGCCATGGTGATAACAGCTCAAAACCTGTGTCGGTTACAACTACCATGTGTTCCCATTGAGCTGACCAGGATTTATCTGCAGTCACGACTGTCCAGCCGTCCTTCAGCTCTTTAACACGTGCTTTACCCATGTTGACCATAGGTTCAATGGTAAAGACCATACCGGGTACCAGTTTGATGCCCTGACCTGGTTGTCCGTAATGCAGAATGTTTGGCTGTTCGTGATAAATTTTACCAATCCCATGACCACAATATTCACGCACAATGGTGTAGCCTTCACGCTGTGCAACAGACTGGATTGCATAACCAATATCGCCTAGGGTTGCGCCCGGTTTAACGGCATGAATCCCGGCAACCATAGCTTCATAAGTGGTTTCGACCAGACGTTTGGCTTCAGGAGTTGGTGTACCGACATAATACATTCGACTGGTATCGCCAAAATAACCGTCTTTAATGATCGCAACGTCAATATTAATAATATCGCCATCTTGCAAGACCGTATTCGGAGATGGAATACCATGACAAACCACTTCATTCGGTGAAATACAGGTGGTTTTGGTATAACCATAATAGCCAATATTAGCTGGCGTCACTTTTAGTGTATTGACGATAAAATCATGACAGATGTCATCCAGATATTCAGTTGTGACACCCGGCTTGACATGCTCCCCGATCATTTCCAAAACCTGTGCAGCCAAACGCCCAGATATACGTAATTTTTCGATATCTTGTTCGGTTTTCAGAGTAATCGCTGGAGCTCGCATGGATCTATCCTCAAGGTGAATCGGGAAATTATAGTCCTTTTTCAGCCAAGATGCGCATTTGTTCGCTCTGCATGACAATTCTTAAAACTTGCTCTAGAGAATCTCAATGCTGCTTATTTATACAAACAATAAGCTTAAAATGATGAAATGGAGCCTAAATGATTTATTTATTTAAAAATAAATTATAATTTTTTTAACTGAATATCAAAGATATATTTCTACCAAGCTTTTAAAGTTCATATTATCCGATCATCAAGATCAGTAAAATCAAGGCTTTCGGCATTAAATTAAACTCCAAAAATCATCATATATACACTAAAATCGCTTTCTTTTATTTATTTGTTCTCCCTCTATGACAAGTCTCCGTACAAGAGATATTGTGGCCTTAGGTTTTATGACCTTTGCACTGTTTATTGGTGCAGGCAACATTATCTTTCCACCGATTGTGGCTCAACAAGCCGGTGAGCATGTATGGTTAGCTGCCCTAGGTTTCCTGATTACGGCAGTTGGCCTACCTGTCATCACCATCGTGGCATTGTCACGTGTTGAAGGTTCAATCCAGATCTTAAGTTCTCCTTTAGGTAAAGCTGCCAGTCTTTTATTGACTGTCGTGTGTTATCTGACGGTTGGGCCTTTGTTTGCGACACCACGTACTGCAACCGTTTCTTATGAAATCGGCTTCTCTTCATACTTTGGCAATGCACCTAGCAATCTGCTGATCTATAGTGTGATCTATTTCGCTGTAGTGACTCTGGTTTCCCTTTATCCAAATAAGATTCTGGATACAGTTGGATACTTCCTGTCTCCAGTAAAAATTATCGCATTGATTATTTTAGGCGGTGCTGCAGTATTGATTCCTGCCGGCAAACCACCTGCTGCAGTGGGTAACTATGTTACAAGTCCGGTCACTGAAGGCATCGTTAATGGTTATCTGACCATGGATACCTTAGGTGCATTGGTCTTTGGTATTGTGATTGTGCGTGCGATTACTTCTCGTGGCGTAACGGATCGCAAGCTGATTACCAAATATGCAGTCAATGCAGCGATTATTTCTGGTATCGGTTTGACGCTGGTGTATCTCAGCCTGTTTAAACTAGGCTTAGGTAGTCATGATGTTGCCCCTAATGCTGCGAATGGTGCGATTATTCTGCATGCCTATGTACAACATGCTTTTGGTGATATGGGTGCTTATTTCCTTGCCACCATGATCTTTGTTGCCTGCATGGTGACTGCGATTGGCTTAACCTGTGCATGTGCTGAATACTTCTCCTCTATTACCAAACTGCCTTATAAAGCCTTTGTCTTTGTACTGGTCGGCTTCTCGCTGGTGATTTCAAATCTTGGTTTGACCAAACTAATTGCCGTGTCTGTGCCTGTATTGAGCGCGATTTATCCGCCTGCGATTGCAGTGATCCTGCTAAGCTTCTGCGGTCATTTCTTTAAAAAGCCTGCTCAAGTTGTTGCACCGACTACACTGGTTGCATTTATTTTCGGTGTTTTTGATGGGCTTAAAGTTGCTGGTCTTGAATTACCTGAATTGCTACAGAACTTACCGCTTTCTGAACAAAATATGGCATGGCTGATTCCATCTCTTATTGTTCTTGTCATTGCCGCTGTGATTGACCGCATCAGAAATTAATCTTTCTAAGAGGTCATAAAAATCGTATTTTTACCCAAAATCCGGTTTTAGCGTGATCAATATCTGTCAGGTTTTACCCAAACCGGCATTTATTGTTTACACCCTAACCTTCTCATCATAGCCAAATTGTATTTTAGAAAGCTTTATAAACTTTTAATCAATTATTTTAATTAGCTTCTTTCTTACTTCCGTTTTCATTCTTTAGCAGAAGATCAATACAACTCTCTATTTTACTGTTTTTTAAACATATTGTTTCCTGATTAAACCAACTCACCTTCATCATCCTACATAGACTTACATTCTCTGGATTATCTCTACAAATTTTTGGCGTAGAATTTGCTTTTCTCTATGGTAGCAATGATTGGTCACTTGCACACTTCAGTCGAACTGCCCTCGCTGAAATGTTAACGGTGATGATTCAGATGCAATCATTGATTAGTGCAGTAATACGACTAAAGGAGGCCTTTTTTAACTGTTAAAGTTCACTTAAATAGTTGCAAAGGTTGAAATTAAGAAGTACAACTGTATATTCAATTCAGACTAAATCAATAAGATTTACTCTTCAATAATACAAATAAACGGGAGGGATGGAGATGTTATCAGTACATTTCAAAAAGCAAGTCTTCATTGACGCTCTTAAGGCAAATACCAATCTGGTGACTTTCTTGAGCACCACGGTTGCGCTTATGCTGACCTTGATTGTGCATTGTTTAATTCAAGGCAATTTAAAATTTGAGTACGTCGGTTATGCCTTGATTGTGTCGGCAGCCTTTTTCTTATGGGCTGTGATTGACCAGAAATACCGATAATTTATTAATAAATTTATACCCCAGTGGATGATCTGGCCAGTCATCCATCTGGCAGAAAAGAAATAAATTGAGCTTAAAGCTCAAAAATAAAATCAACTATTAAAAAATTAGAATAATCCGACCGCCGCCCCATAAAGAAGCACACTTGTTCCTCCTAATTCTGTAATAATTAAACCTAACATTGCCAAAGTCATAAGCACGCCCGGCAACTGAAATTTACCTAGTTGATGCGGTCGCTTAAACTGATTAGTGGTGTCTTTCAAAAACCCATGCAAGATATACGCACTAATCGAGAAACTGAAAAAGAGAACATTGATCAATACACAGATCAAATTAATCTGCGAAGATAGTGCTGAATAGTAAGCCAATACTGCCAGAATCAATGTCGCAGGGGCATAAAGCAGACTGCTGCGATGCGCAATATCCACATAATAATGCGCCCGTGAATTGACAGACTGGCGGATTTGCCAATACTTCCATACTCCGGTTAACATCCCCACCCATAAGAATATTCCACTAAAAATAATCGCGATCTTTACTGCCAGATCAAGTTCGATTCCCTGCATATTTTCATTCCGTTTTTATCATCGTACTGACTTTTTAGTCATTGTTTTAACAAGTTTCTTTGAAGAAGTCAGGTAAATTTAAGCATTCATTCTGATTCAAAAATATAGTGTAGCCCATGTCTGAATTCGAAACATTGACTCTAAAGTGCCAGGATGGCTATCAATTAAGTGCACGTTTTTATCCAGTCACTGAGACTGAAAGTAAGAAATCTCCCATATTAATCTGTCCTGCGACTGGCATTACCAAACAGTTTTATCATATTTTTAGCTGCTGGTTGCAAACTCAGGGTTATGCCGTAATGGTATTTGATTTTCGAGGTATTGGGGAATCTTTAAAAGGTTCGGTTAAGCAGTCTAAAGCCAGTATTGTGCAATGGGGACAACTGGACATTCCGGCTGCGATAGATGCGCTATTAGCTAAAACTCAGGCAGCAAAGGTCATCTTACTTGGTCATAGTGCTGGTGGACAGCTGCTGGGTATTGTCCCAAACTATGTCAAAGTGGAAAAAGTCGTGGCAATTGCCGGATCGACGGGTCATATTAAAGGTTTAAGGGGCCGCACCAAATTACTAGCGCCAGTGATGTTCAATATCATTTTCCCATTGGCACGTATCACTAAAGGCTATGGCCCAACCCAAGCGATTGGTATGGGTGAAAACCTGCCAAAAGATGTGGCACGTGAATGGGCAGAATTTTGTAGTAAACCAGGTTATATAATTAATGCGATTGGTAAAAAGATCGCACCAGCACATGACTATCATGCTCAGATCACCTGCCCGATCACATCAATCTGGGCGTCGGATGATGAAATCGCCACTCAAGCGAATGTCAAAGACTTGCTGCGCTTATATCCAAAAGCAGCCACAGAAATGATTGAGCTAAAGCCCCAAGAATATGGTCATAAAGGGATTGGCCATATGCTGATGTTCAAGAATTCACATCAAAACTTATGGCCAGTCATTGAGCAACAGTTATCTGCCTAAAGATGATTTAAATGGCTATTGATAGGTTAATGTGCTTTAATACGCTCAGTATGAGATGAGCCTCTTACAGTATGTGCCTCAGATGTGCATACGACTAGCCCCTAACCATGGGGCTTTTTCATGTCTATATGATTTTAAAGTTGTATTAAAATTTAACCGAAAAATGCAATGATGCTCTGAATCACCACAGCATTCACAATATCAATAAAAAATGCACCACACAGCGGTACGATCAAAAATGCTTTATGTGATGGACCATAACTATTGGTGACCGCCTGAATATTGGCAATCGCAGTCGGTGTTGCTCCCATACCAAAACCACAATGTCCTGCTACCAATACAGCGGCATCGTAATTTTTTCCCATGATTCTAAAGGTCACAATTGCGGTAAATAAAATCAGTACCGCTGTCTGCGCAAACAAAATGGTAATGAGCGGGCCTGCCAAATCGGCCAGTAACCAAAGTTGCAGTGACAGTAAAGCCATAGATAAATACAGAGACAATGACGCATTTCCGAATACATCAATAGCACGGTCGAAGATATCGACTTTTAGGACATGTTCCAGGAAGTTACGTACAATCACCCCTGTCCCTAAGGCCCAGACAAAGGTCGGCAGTTCAAACCATCTTCCCTGACTGATCTCTGTCATCTCATTCGCAACAAAAATACATAGCGCAAACATCCCCAAAGTCGACACTGCATTACTGGCTGTAATCAACCGGGTTTTCTTTGGATATTCGAAGGGTGCGGTGTTGATGCTAGTATCGAGTTGTTGCTCATTGGTCTCTTGCGCTACTGTCTCTGCCAATTGATTGCGTTTAATCAAGAATTTGGCAACCGGACCGCCCACAAGTCCACCAATAATCAAACCAAAAGTAGCGCTTGCCATTCCGAGGACAATTGCCCCCTGGATTCCATATTGAGTTTCCAGAACTTCACCCCAAGCACCGGCAGTACCATGACCCCCTGTTAAGGTAACAGAACCAACAATCAGACCAATCAATGGATCAAGCCCAAGTGCTGTAGCTAAGCTCATACCCACCGCATTTTGTACAACTACAAATAGAATGACACAGACCAGAAAGATCAGCAGTGATTTCCCGCCTTCTTTGAGCTTGGTAAAGTCTGCACTTAAACCAACAGAGGTAAAGAACATCAGCATCAAAATAGTTTGGATTTCTGAGTCAAATGTGGCACTGATATTAAAAAATTTATAGAGAATAAAAGCTGTAATCGCTGCGATCAGACCGCCGATTACGGGTTCGGGTAAGTTATAATTTCTAAAGAAGCCAATTTTACTAACCAGATACCGCCCAATGAAAAGAAAAAAAACTGCAATTACCAAGGTGCCAAAGGCATCGATTTCATAATTCATAATATTCCCTATTGGCTTTATTTTCATACAGTTTTAGGAAAATAGTATGAAAAATCAATTTTAGAAATGTTATGCAAGTTATTGTTTCTAGTAATTGTTTGATTTACAGCCTGAATAGAGACAATTAATGTGGTGGAATATCATAAACCCAGTTGCGTGCTTGCTGGTCAGTCGTAGTTTCACAAACATAATAATCATGATCCCAAGCATCTTGATGGAAGATTTCCTTTTTATGGTAAGTCACCTGTTTACCATTTTCGACGCAGACAAAGCTATCGCCTTGGTCTTTAACCTGAGTTCCATTGAGGAAACCACCAATGCAGAGGAATCGAGATTGTTTGGGCTTTTATGACAACTTTCAATAATTTTTAATATTTGAATTGCATGATATATTTAGTAAATGTGCAATTTGTAGAAGTTTTTAAATATATGCTTATCTGAAAAATGATATTGCTTTACATCCTTCATAAAACCACATTAGTACTACTAGCATATTATTAAATGTATCTTGATAAAACGCATATTGGAAAATCTCAGGATTATCTCCTTTTCTTTTAATATTCTTAAATTTATTAAAATAGTAATCCTCCATTTGACCTTGTTGTTCTATCCAATTCTTATCAGGGATTGGTGAAAATAAAGGAGTTGAGTGTACTGAACCCTTATACCTCTTTCCAAATTCATAATAATAAAGTCCTAGAGCACAACATCTTAAAACTTCTTTCAATCTATCCCTATCTACAGTTAATTCCAAAGCTTCAAAAATATCTTCTGACTCTGAATCTTTTATTTTTACTGCTCTAGCTGTCGATATTAATTTTTCTTTTAGTTTAGATATTCGATCCTTTCTACTCCAAGAACGCATTACCTTACTTTCAAAATTTAAAAGTCCATATTTACCTGTTTGAATTGTCATTGATAAAACATTCAACAGATATTCATCATCACCTGACTTCTTACAATTATGATTCACACATGAAGGTACTTTGATCAGTCCTTTTCTTAAATCTAAACTAATATCTTTTAAGTCTTTTTTTTCTGGAAATAAGCATTTTGGTGGCACGTGTTCTTTTGTTGTCGCCAAATTATCACACATATAGCAAGATTGATTATTCATATAAAAAAGCGTTCATAAGTCAGCCCTAATCATACTTCTTATTTAAATTATCTTTCAATTAAACAGTTAATTCTAAATCAATTTTTAGAGAAACTTTTTTCTGTATATCTTCTACAATCGCATTTGGTGCCACAGTAAACAATAACATTTCTAACAAATAAGGCTTACCACCTTGTTCATAGATTTCTTTAGAAAGCATTTTTATCAACTCACAATATTCATTATAAGCATTTTTATGACTACGGTATTTAGGGCTCTTTCCTGTCAGACGAAATATTGTTTGCATATCATATTTCATCAACTCACTATTTCGACTTTGTGGCTGACTAAACAGCTCCCACTCAGATGCATAATTAAATAGTAGCCAATTGAGTGAATAAATCACTCTTGAATCATAAATAACGTATTCACTGGGTTGAATGAAAGAAGCAACTTTAGAAAAAGATGAAATACGATCAAAAGATACTTTAGTAAGCGATTTTTCCTCAAGATCCTTTAAAAATTTCAAAATTTTGGCATCGTTCAGTTCATTACGTTTGAAAGAAGAAATCCCGCCCCACTCTTGAATTATCCAATAATAACCAGGTAAACAGTCACCTTTATTCAAGGCTTTATTGAAATGTTCTTTGAGATAAACATTTCTATCGAAGTTTGAGGATAAATAATCTGGAATTTGTATCGGGCAATTTTTGGGAATATCCCAATGATAATTTTTTATATCGTGTTGTGCTGATAATTCTTTTAAAATCGAAATAAGTTTGTACATCTTATAAATACTAAATAAAAAAATAAGGGCTGATAAATCAGCCCTTATTCTAAACTACTTTTTGATCAATTAAGCTAATTGAGCAGCAGCAATTTTCTTGGTATCGATGTCTTTAGCAGCATCTGTATACTCGCTCATCTTGTCGAAGTTCAAGTATTGGTAGATGTCAGCAGACATACTGTCGATTTGAGCAGCGTACTGTTGGTATTCTTCTGGAGAAGGTAATTTACCTAATACAGCAGCAACAGAAGCAAGCTCAGCAGATGCTAGGTAAACGTTAGCACCTTGACCTAGACGGTTCGGGAAGTTACGAGTAGATGTAGACACACAAGTAGTGTTTGGAGCTACACGTGCTTGGTTACCCATACATAATGAACAGCCTGGCATTTCAGTACGAGCGCCAGCTTTACCATAAGTATTGTAGAAACCTTCTTCCATCAATTGGTGTTCGTCCATACGAGTTGGTGGAGCCAACCATAGACGAGTAGATAAAGAACCACCAGGTACTTTGTCTAGAAGTTTACCAGCTGCACGGAAGTGACCGATGTTAGTCATACAAGAACCGATGAATACTTCATCAATTTTCACGCCTTGAACGTCAGAAAGAAGTTTCGCATCATCTGGGTCGTTCGGGCAGCAAAGAACTGGTTCTGTGATTGTAGAAAGGTCGATTTCATACACTTTAGTGTATTCAGCATCAGCATCAGCTTTAAGAAGTGATGGGTTAGCCAACCATTTTTCCATGTTCTCAACACGGCGCGCCATAGTACGAGCATCGCCATAGCCTTGTGAAATCATCCACTTCAGCATAGTGATGTTAGAACGTAGGTATTCAGCAACTTTCTCTTCAGAAAGAGTGATCGCACAACCAGCAGCAGAACGTTCAGCAGAAGCATCAGAAAGTTCGAATGCTTGCTCAACAGTCAGGTCAGTTTCCATTTCTGTCAGGTCAATCTCAAGGATACGGCCAGAGAAGATGTTTTTCTTACCTTTCTTCTCTACAGTCAGGTCACCTTCTTGGATCGCTACGTAAGGAATTGCATGAACTAGGTCACGTAGAGTGATACCAGGTTGCATTTTACCTTTGAACTTCACAAGAACAGATTCTGGCATATCAAGTGGCATAACACCAGTTGCTGCAGCGAATGCTACAAGACCAGAACCCGCTGGGAATGAGATACCGATTGGGAAACGAGTATGTGAGTCACCGCCAGTACCAACGGTATCTGGAAGAAGCATACGGTTTAACCAAGAGTGGATAATACCGTCACCTGGACGTAGAGAAACACCGCCACGGTTCATGATGAAATCAGGAAGCGTGTGTTGCATTTGAACGTCAACTGGTTTTGGATACGCAGCTGTGTGACAGAAAGATTGCATTACCAAGTCAGCAGAGAAGCCTAGGCAAGCCAAGTCTTTTAATTCGTCACGAGTCATCGGACCAGTAGTATCTTGAGAACCAACAGTAGTCATACGTGGTTCACAGTAAGTACCTGGACGGATACCTTGACCTTCAGGAAGACCACAAGCGCGACCAACCATCTTCTGAGCAAGGGTGAAGCCTTTGCCAGTGTCAGCAGGTTGTACTGGAGTACGGAACAGAGTTGAAGGCTCAAGACCAAGCTCTTCACGTGCTTTAGTTGTCAAACCACGACCGATGATCAGGTTAATACGACCACCCGCACGAACTTCGTCTAAAAGTACTGGAGTTTTAAGGTCAGCTTCAGCGATTTGAGCGCCGTCTTTGAACGCAGTTACTTTAGCAGCAGCCTTGTCGATTTTAAGAGTGATTTCATCACCCATGTTCATGTTTGCTACGTCGATTTCAACTGGTAACGCACCAGCGTCTTCCATAGTGTTGAAGAAAATCGGAGCAATTTTAGAACCTAAGCAATAACCGCCTTCTTTCTTGTTAGGAATGTGAGCGATTTCGTCACCGAAGAACCAAAGTACAGAGTTAGTTGCAGATTTACGAGAAGAACCTGTACCAACAACGTCACCTACGTAAGCAACTTTGTTGCCTTTCGCGATGAGATCTTTAATTTGGTTTAATGGACCAACTTCACCAGGAACTTCTGGGTTGATGCCATCACGTTCGTTTTTCAGCATTGCATTTGCGTGCAATGGAATGTCTGGACGGCTCCAAGCGTCTTGTGCTGGAGACAAGTCATCAGTATTCGTTTCGCCAGTTACTTTGAAAACTGTCAGTTTGATTTCTTCTGGAACGTCTGCACGGTTTGTGAACCATTCAGCGTCAGCCCATGATTGAAGAACAGCTTTTGCATTTGCATTACCTGCACGTGCTTTATCAGCTACGTCATGGAACGCATCAAATACAAGAAGCGTTTTTTTCAAAGCTTCAGCAGCAAGACCACCAAGCTCTGCGTCTTCTAGAAGTTCAACTAAAGGAGCAACGTTATAACCACCAAGCATAGTGCCCAGTAAGTAAACCGCACGTTCTTTAGAAACTAGTGGAGAAGTCGCTTCGCCTTTTGCCAATGCAGCTAAGAACGCAGCTTTTACGTATGCAGCTTGGTCAACACCCGCTGGAACACGGTTTTCAAGCAAGTCAACTAAGTATGCTTCTTCACCAGCTGGGGGATTTTTTAATAATTCAACTAATGCAGCAGTTTGAGCATCATCAAGTGGCTTCGGTGGGACTCCGAGTGCGGCACGTTCTTCAACGTGTTGGCGGTAAGCTTCTAGCACGGTGTTATTCCTCTTTTTTAAAAAATTACCTGTGAATTCCTGCTTTATAAAAGCTTCACAAATAATATGGACTCTAAAATTTTACTAAAATTCCAGTTAAAAGTTAATGCAAGTACAGTGTTTCTTTGTGATGCTCATTATTTTATAACTAAATGATGCTTATAAAGATCATTCAATAATCAAATCATCATCGCCTTGCATAATTTAAGTACAGATATGGCAACTTTTAACCAAATTTGACGCATAAAAAAGGCAACATCGATGTTGCCTGATTTACTTAGAAAAAGATACTCCACCTTAGTGGACTGTCGTCGAGTTCAAATATTGCTGAAAAGCGTCCCGACAACCCTCAAATTTTAATTCGCATTGATCTTCATAAGTCTGACTATGGTTGTTGCTGGCAAAGGAAATCTCGACCAGACAGCGTTTTTTGTCCTGCTCCAAGATCTGCTTAATCACGACCTTGTCTCCTACACTCAGGACATAGCGTCCGCCACCGATAATCGCCAATCCTTTTTCATCTTCTAACAGCAGATCTGAGTGATATAAATACTTCACGACGTCCATATTATTGTTCTCCTCAAGGCTTTGGAGTTAAATTCATTATTCAATATAAAGATAAGCATTTCTATATTTTAGATTTAGCAATTGTCACAAATTATATTTAATATTGCTTAGGCTATTTTTATTATTAGAAGAATTTTCTTATATCTATAAACCACTATTTATTTTGAATGATGATTTCTTAGTTTGTTTTATTTAAATATAAAAAACCGTTCCTTAGAACGGTTTGTAATCTGGCATTTTATCATGCGGTGTGGCGATACATTTTTCGGTAAATTCAGCGCGGACTTTCTCACGGGCTGCATCTACATCGGTCTTAATTTCCTGTTCCGGAAGTGCATAGACTTCATCGATAATATTCAGGATAAAACCGCGAGTAATGTCGTCATCAATCTTGTTGGCATGCTCAACAGCCTTTTCTTTCTCGATCGCATTCTGACGATCCAGCATAATGGTCCGTGCAGCATTCCCCACACTACGACAATAGCCATGCCACTGCTCTTCAGGGGTTAAAGGTTTTTTCTCTGCACAGCCGACCAGAGCAACCATCAGCGATAAAGCAAATAACTTTTTCATGAATTTCTCCTTCCGAGAGGCACTATAAGAGATCAGCACAGATTTGTCATTTAAAATGAAATTTCTACCTATTCTTATTGATACTGCCTGCTCGAAAGTAGCATTTCATATCTTAACCACAGCTGGCCTGAACTACTTTCTTAGTGGCTGGATCTACAGTGACCGTCACGCGCTCTTCACGATAATCCATAGTGACAGGCTGGCCAGGTGCAACCATGCGTACCATTTGAGCTTTGGTTTTTTCTTTGATTTGCGCTTCAGTTAAATTCGATTGACCCACCAGTGCAGCTGCCTGATCAGCGATACATTTAGGCTGGTTTGCTCGGAAATATTCCCATTCTTCGACCACTTGCCCATTTTTTATATGACAATAGCCCACTTGCCCATTAGTTTCATTACGGATTTCCAGCTTTCCACCCTGATTGATACAATAGGCACTCGCTGGATTGGCTGTTCCTAATGACGCAGAGTTTGAATCAGGCGACTGGGTTGTACTACAACCAGCAAGGAGGATGGATGCAAATAATCCGGACAAACCAGATAAAATTATTTTTTTCATGAGCGGTATTCTTCTAAAGGAATTCGCCTTTAATGTAGCATATTCCATTTATAGCGTCAGATCTGAAAAGGCTTGAGTGTTTGTAATTCTGTAAAAAGCGGCAGGATCATTTTTTAATATCATTAGGTTTAACCCCATTTAAGTTCTCACTATTTCCTATGATTTATATCAATCAATAATTAGCTTTTAAAAGTAATCTCTTTCTTAAACTAACTAAAATTTAGATTCAGTTAAATATTGGAATGGCTTCAAGATGACAATGTCATTACATTATTATACAAAGTGTTTATTACCTTTCATCAACCAAGGATTACTCTAATATTTTGTTTTTAGACTATTAAGCTAATTCTTGCCTCAGTTTTTTATCCTAGTCTTCTTTATGCGCTGAGCTTAGTGTTTGTACTAGCAATCATATTGATTTAATATTTGATTGAATTTTAAACTTTATCTCGGCATGCAAGACGATCTCCAGCTTTCCTTAAAAGAATACCTTTCTACGGTTCAGGAAGTAGTTAAAATCACTTTCGATACACCGGTGTGGGTCAAAGCTGAGATTCGAAATTTAAATATCAAAGCTGGCCATTACTATCTGGAACTGGCAGAAAAAGATCCTGACAATGATCAGGTCATTGCCAGTTGCCGGGCCACCATCTGGAAATTTGCTGCACAGAAAATTGTGACGCAATTTGAACGTGAAAGTGGTATTGAGCTAAGCCGGGACCTTAAGGTTTTAATCAAAGTCAAAGCCAGCTTTGATCCGCAATATGGGTTTTCCCTAAATATTGTAGAGATTGATTCTGGATATACCTTGGGAGATATAGCCCGACGTTATCAGCAGATTGTAGAAAGACTGACAACCGAAGGTCTGATTAATCGCAATAAAAATCTGCCTACACCTTTTGACCTAAACCGGATTCTGGTGATTGCTCCAGAAAAGGCTACAGGTCTGGGCGATTTCAAGAAAGATGCTGATGCTTTACAAAAAGCTCAGGTATGCGAATTTATCTATCACAGTGCGACCTTTCAGGGAAATACGGCAGCGCAAAGCATCATGCAAAGCTTGGCACAAGCTTTAAAGCAGTGGGCACAAACTTATCATAACGCGCCTGACCTGATCGTAATCATTCGTGGCGGTGGTGCAGTCAATGATCTAGCTTATTTAAATGACTATGCATTGGCTGCCCTGCTCTGCAAACGTTCAGTTCCCGTCTGGGTTGGTATTGGTCATGAAAAAGACAGGACGATTCTGGATGAAATTGCTCATCGTTCTTTCGACACACCAAGTAAAGTGATTGCTGGAATTCGCAATCATGTCGTCGAGCTGACGCAAGAAGTTATAAATAACCTGCAAAGTATCCAGAGACTTTCTCAACAGCAAATTCAAGCTTATCAAAGCCAGAATGAGCAATATCTAAAGCTAATCCAAAATTTGGCCAATCACCAGATTATGAATGCCTTGCAACGTTTAGAGCAGCTCAAGTCCAACACCTCTAACCTTGCCCAGCAACAGACCCAACTGATTAACCAGCAGCTAGATGCCCTGATGCGGGAAACACTGCTGCAAAATCCCAAACATGTTTTGTCCAAAGGCTATGCCATTGTGCGCCAGCAAGAACATGTGGTTCGTTCAATCCATCAAATTGATGTCCAACAACCCGTTCAGGTTGAATTACACGATGGCCTATTTTCAGCACAACTTACGCAGGTAACTCCCCATGAGTCATGATACTTTGAGCTTTCAGGAAGGCTATGACATCTTGAAAAAGAATGCTGAATTACTTGAATCTCAGCAAGAACCAGATATTGATAATCTGATGAAAATCGTTGAAGAGTCTATGCAGGCGTATAAAGCCTGTAAATCTCGAGTGGAAGCTGTTCAGAATGCACTAAACGAGACCTTTAAGGATTAATTTTATTAAATACCTTAAATCAGTATAGCCTGATGATTTAAATGCTTAGGCTATTTTTAAATCTCTTGCCTATAAAAAAGCCCTCATTTAGAGTAATGCCAGTCAGTTAAGCAAATATTAGTAAAATGTAGTAAAAATGAGTGTATGTAAATACGCTCATTTTTTTATGACTTTATCTGAAAATTTAGATTGCACCCTTCAACATTCTTTACCTTCA
>NZ_VOZF01000018.1:0-58110 GCF_013419905.1 Acinetobacter sp. YH12046 | reverse complement strand
AATGAGTGCATTGTCATCGCTGAGTTTGGCTTGATAGCGGTAGCAGGTTTCACTAATGCCAAATGCTTTACAAGCCAAACGAATACTAATGGCATGCTGGGCAACTGCCTGTTGTGCCATCTTACGCTGGCAAGATGGCTTTACCACTTTTTTGCCATCGCTTCCTGGATGATTTCGGCCTTTAATCGCTCTTCCGCATACATCTTTTTAAGTCTGGTATTTTCGGCTTCTAGCTCTTTCAGTCGAGCCATTAATGATGTATCCATACCACCATATTTGGCACGCCATTTATAAAAGGTAGCATTACTCATGCCGTGTACACGGCAAAGGGTCGCTACAGGTGTGCCAGATTCTGCCTGTTTCAAGATGGACATGATCTGACTATCAGTAAATTTAGATGTTTTCATGCAGAATCTCCTGCTCGTATCTTAAGAGAAAATTCTACTTTTAGATCCTATTATTTTTAGGGGGGATTACCGTATCTTTCACATTCGTCACAGTACCTTGACCTAAGGTTGCCTTGGTCAGTTGTTCTGTTTCTTGCCCGCTGCTATTGATACCAATGGTCGTTGAACCTTTTGGAGCTGTAGAAGCTTCTTTAGTTCCCTTTTGTGGAATACCAATACTGGTCGATACATTAATTTCAAAAATTAAAATCCTTTAACGTCTTTCCTTTTTCATCCAATAATTTATATACAAAATCAGGTTCAATTTTTAAAAATAACTCAATAACATCATGAATTTTCCAACCATGTATTTCTGGATGATCAATGATTGAAATTAAATGTTCTTTTAAAAATGGAATATATTCTTTGAAGTCCTCATCGATTATTAAACCAAATAAAGAATCTATTCCAAAAGGTTGAGTATTAGCAAGCTCTATTATTTTGACAATATATGGAAACAATTTTTTTCTTGTTAAGGTACCTAGACCATGGTCAGATTTATCAGCCCAATAACGAATAAATGCTCTAAGAACATGTTGCAATGTATCATCATAACCATTTAGCCTATGATCAATAAAACCATTTAATTTATTGTTTTCAAATAATGCAGTTAAAGCATTAAAACCATAATCATCTCCCCAAAATGTCAACAATTTAGCAGCTTGGAATACAATATAGTCATCCGAATTTGTTAATAATTCTCTTAACTGTTCTATACGGCTAACTGAAATATCTTCAGCATCTAAGTCCTCTGCTATATCTGTATAATTGACACTATCAGGAATCTCATTTAATAAGTCTATAATCTTCTGTTCCAACTCTATACTCCTTACAAACTATTTCTTTATGTATTCTGATGGAACACAACCTTTGATTAAGCATTCCCCATCTCTAATAGCATGATTCAAATCTTTATTTGCATCTCTTAATTTATCTCGATTTTTTTTACTAGGATTACGATCATATTTCGCCTGAGCTGCATCGACTTTAGATTGTAATTCCTTTCTAACTTCGGTATGTGTCACAATCTGACTACCAGAAATCTTACCTGCATCAATATCTTCCTGCAATCGCTTCGTATCAATCTTAATTTGCTCACCACCATAATTTTTAGAATCAATAGCTATTGCTGGATCACTTGTTGAAATGTATGGTGTATTCTCAGAATTACCACCTCTAATATGAGATTGAACAGATCCTGTTCCTTCAGGGTTTGCAGCAACCAAATCACCTTTGTCATTTATGTAAGCTTTTGGTTTACCTTTATAATTTTCTGTAGCAGAAAAATCATGATCATTACGAGTAACATAATCAGGAACAGTAGGTTTTACTGATATTTCATCACTATTTTTAGCTTTTCCTTTCCCTGAAATTAGTGTCTCAGCAGCTATACCAACAATAAAAGTAGCACCTAGCTTTGCATTTTGCAGTGATTCCGCATAATTAAGACTTCGTTGAAAATCATCATCGCTTAGTCCAAGCTGTTTCAACTCACTAATTTTTTCAGACCGACTCCAATCATCATATAGACCATCTGAAAGTCCGTAGAGTGATTTTACTAAATGATCTGATACCGCATTTGTAGCATAATCAATATATTCTCCACTAAATTGATTAACTATATATCCTGCTGTTGCTTTTACAGGCCCTCCTAACAACACGCTAGCAGCAAGTTGTATTTTTTCAATGTCAACACCACTATCTACAGAAATTTTTTCTATATTTTTACTAATTTCTGCTGCCGCATGTAAAAATTTAAAACCTAGTAAATCCGTTTCTTTTACAGCAAGAGAACTATCTGTATTTTCAGCTAATATACTAATTAAGGAGTTTGAGTTGACTATTGGTTGCTCTTTAGAGAGCTCAGAATTAAGAATCTGTTCAATGCCACTACCATTCTGACTCAAAATATCTAATTGTTCTTGGACAGCAGATAATTTTTGAATTGCATACCAATAATTATCTGTATCTATAATCTTTTCGACCTCTTTAATTTCAAGACCATTTTTCAATAGCTCCCCTGCAACTTGCTGCCCATATTCCTCTAAACCCTCAAAATCTGCTGGTAAACTATAAAGTTTTGCTTGTATATTATTTAAACTTTGTAAAGCCTTCTCTTTATATTCTCCCTCAGGCATTTGCTTCACAATATTTTCAGCACTTTGACGGAAATTTTCAGGTAATTCCTTCTGCTCTTGAATAATCTCCGCCCGTCCACTCTTACTCAGTAAACGCTGATCAACCGTCACAGAACCATCCAGCATGCCCGTCACTTGGTCACGAGTAATTTCTTGCGTATTATTAATGTCCCGATTGGTGCTGTCTGAGGCATTTGCAACAGTCCCTTGACCCATCGTTGCCTTAGTCAATTGTTCTGTTTCTTGTCCACTGCTGTTAAGGCCAATGGTGGTTGAACCGTTTGGATATTTGGATTTTTCTCCATCTTTGTTGTTCGTGGTTTTGCCTATCGTCGTTGATACATTAAAACCACTGCTACTGTTGTAGTTATGATCTTCTATGTCTTTCAGCGCAAGTTCGCCTGAATAGTTCAGCTTACCGTGATCCGTTAATGTGCCGTCTTCATTCTTCGTCGCATTGGCAATCACACCACCAATACTGGTAATATTTTTAACACCCATCGCATCTAGATCAGCATCGTTCTGCGCATTGCCAATCAGCAGCTTACTAGTGTCATTTACCCATGCACTGTCAATGCTGCCCTTACTTTGGTTATAGCCAGCGCTGATATTGCTGGCTTTACCGTTAGAACCAAAACCTAAGCCAATATTTCCGCCTTTGCTGCTATTACTGCTAGTCTCTGTATCCTGCAAGCTTTCTACATGGATCTGATTTACTTGTAGATTACCTCGGTCAGCGATAGAAACCTCACCGCCCTGAATATTCAGTTTGTCTATTGCACCTTCAGTACGATTCAGCACAACTTCACTATTTACGTGGGTGAGGCTTTCGTTTTGTGATTGGCTGGTTTGCTTGCCTATTGAAGCACTGCCGCCACCGCCATAGGTATAGCTCACACTTTGGCTATTGGTTTTACTATTGCTGTCCTGTTTACTATGCTCGACGCCTGCAGTCACATTGAGGTCTTTGCTGCCATCAAAGGTCGTGGTGCCTGTTGCATTCACTCGGCTGCCTTGGATATTGATGTCTTGGCCTTCTGATTTAAGCTGAAGGTTATTTAAATCTAAGTTGCTACCTTGCCATTGGCTTTGTTCTGTATTCGTGGTCGTCGTAGTTTCAATCCTTTCACCATTGGCACCAATAGTAAAGCCATAGGTTGCACTGCTTGCAGCCGCAGATGCGGCTGCTGCCCCTACAGCAATCTGTGCACTTGCCACATTGGCCGTTGCCATTGCGACATTGGCTTTGCTGTCATCTAAGGCTCCTTTGGTAATTCGACCCGCTGCATAGTCACGTTGTGCTTGGCTATAATCATCTTTAGCTTTAGATAAGGCTTTAGTTGCATCTGCAACAGCTTCTACCGCTAAGATTGCATCTAAATAGGCATTGCGAATGCCGACTTCTGTACTGATGGTTTCAGTATGAGTCTTTTCTTCTGTGGTGGTTTTATTTTCATAACCGCCTATGTTAAGATTTCCTCGACCATGATCAATGATCGTATCACCTGTCGCTGTGATATTTTGGCCGAGGATATCTACACCTTCTGCACCTTGAATTGTTAAATTTTCAGTATTGATATTGCCTGACTTATGCGTTGTGGCTGTAGTTTTAACGGTATTCTCTGCGTCTTCAAGTACAAAGCCGCCCACTCGAATGCTGTCTTTATTCAGCTTAACCCCAAGACCTTGTACCGTTTCTTTGCTGTTTGACGTAACAGTTTTGTGTTGTTCTTCTGCTGCATCGAGCGTGACTTTTTTGCCCGCTAAGACCGTGTTCTGTGCATCAATGTTGCTACTGGTCAGTGTCGTTTGACCTGCTGAACCCACATAGACATTATTGGCACCAAGATCGGTCCCTGTTTGTGTTCTTTGCTCAGTCCGTGTGCTCGATGATTCTCCGATCGTGATCTTCGGTGCTTTTAATCCCGGAGCTAAAGCCTCAATACCCGCTAAGCCAACAGCAGTCACTTTCATTAAGTCTTTGGCAATGCCACGATAACCTTTTTGGGTTTCATCCCATTGCTGATCATTGGTTTCTAATGTCGTCAGACTGACATTTTCGGGCAGGGCATTACCATCTTTGGATTTTAAACTGCCATCCGCTTGGCGTTCGAATTGTTTATTGCCAATATAAATATTGTCTTGAGCTTGTATATCATTGGCTTGCAGCTCGATATTTTTACCGGCATTGATATCAACATTTTTGCCAGCTTTGAGCTGTGTTTGTGCAACATCTTCGTCGATATATCCTGATTGACGGTTTTTAAATTGAATTGTATTTTTCTTGGCTGTTTCCGTGCTCTTTATATCAGTATCAATATCTGACAAAAGTTTTACATTGCCTTGGTTTGCCGTAATTTGAATGCTGTCTTTCGCACCAGCTTGCAGGTGCGTGGCTTGAATATCTCCTGTTTGGCTATTGATCAGGATATTGCCACCCGATTGGATGTCGGTTGCAATCGATTGACTGGTCGAAGATTGGATTTTTTTATCTGTTGTAGAGAAGCCACCTTTTTCTTGGGCTGCAAGCTGAGAACTGCGTTCATCTCGTCCATTTTCGATCAAGACATTTTGTCCAGCATCAATCACTACATTGCCCGACGTACTGTTCAAGGTGCTGGCTTTAATCTGAGTATTGGCACCACTTTGCAGGGAAATATTTCCTTTCGCCTGAATCTGCGTCCCTACATCTCGACTCGAAGCATTCAGAATCTGATCCTTGTCACCTGCTGAGCTTAAATCACTGCGACTGACATTCACCGTAGAAAGATTCAGGTCTTGTCCCGCTTGGATCGCAATGCTACCTTGGCTTTGTAGATCTGATGCAGTCAGATTGATATTATTCTTGGCATTGGCAACCAGCTGACCATCCGCATCTTGTACATACAGCCCAGCAACACGGCCAATGTTTTCAGCGCTAAATTCACTTAAACCGTGCTTATTTTCAGTTTTAATCGTCGTGGTGATGTTGTTAATGTCTCGGCCCGCATCAAGGGCAAGGATTTGATTGGCGGTCATTGTCCCACCAATATTATTGATATCGGTGTGTGCTGTCGCAAAGACATCTCGACCTTGTATTAAGCCACCCACGTTATTAATGTTATTGGCTTCAAGACTCACCAATTGGCGTCCAGCAATACTGCCTTGGTTGTTTAAATCCCCACTCAGTTTTAAATTGACCGTCTCGCCTGCAATCAAGGCACCTTTGTTGTTTAAGTCCCCCGACTGTACCGCAACATACACTTTCGGTACCAAGACTTGGATTTTTTCGCCATCAACGGTAATGGTTTCTGTCACCAGCCACACCATATCACTGGTCAATCGAGCAATCTGTGCTTCTGAGAGCTTCACTCCAACACTTAAATTAAGATCTTTGGCAGCACTTACCCCAGAATCCATCAAGGCTTTGAATTGATCCTCGAAGTTCGTATAACCATCTAAATAAACTTGACCCGTCAGTTGTGCAATTTGGTCATTGACCAGTTTTTGCTCGTAATAACCATCCCCTAAACGTTTTTGCATATTTTGTGGGTTGGTCGCGAACATTTGCAGCATGTAATCACTGCCTAACCAATTTTTATAATTGGTAAAGGCATCGCTGCTTTCAATCAAAGGGCGGTTATTATTTTCTTTATTAACGCTGTATAAGGATTGCAGCGGTAAGCTGAGTTCTGAGGTATCACCATTTAATGTGCCTTGGTGAGCACCATCATATTTCACCACATCAAGTTTTATTGGCGTTACGATATCAGCTGGATTATAGGGTTTAACACTGTTCCACTTACTTCGTTTACTTGTACCTAATGTATTCCAACCTACATAGTGATACTGTGATGTCCCCGTTTTAATCACACGATGCTCACCCTCAGCATCAATATTATTCACTTCATTTTGTTCAATATTAATGCCTTTCGTCGCTAGAATTTGGCTCTTGTCATTGGTCAGGCTTTGGCCTTTTAGCGTCAGTGTGCCACCTGAAATAATCTCCGCTGGTGCACTGGAATCCACATAGTGTTGGGTTTCGTACTGGTTGTAGATATATCGGGTATAGTCTTCATATTTTTGACCATCCAGATAAATGCTGTCATAACTGCCACGACCTGTAATATGCGATGAATCAAGAATTTCAGCGCTTCCAGCACCTTGATAAGCGGTCACATCTTTGCGGGTTTCTGGTATTTCTTTGACACTTGAACTGAAATGCAAATTTCGGTTGGTCAAAATATCCACGCCTAAGTACATATCACCCACGGATTGAATACGTGCACTGGCATTGTCTAATAATGCGGCAGAGCCTTCTGCCATATGGTTTGCATTGAGTTGTCCACCAACAGTCAGCGCACCTTCGCTGGCAATTAAGGCTTGTTCTCGGTTTTCAATTTTTCCGCCTGCAATATCTAAGCGTTGACGTGCCGCAATCGTGCCTGCTTTGACATCGCCATTGGTTTGCTGTTCTGCATTGAGAAGATGCGCGGCTTGCAGGGCAATATGGTCACCATAGATTTGACCTGTACCCACGTTTTGGATGCCTTGACTGGCATCAATACGAGTTAAACCTTGGCTATTAATGAGGCCGGTATTGTTGACGTTTTCAGCCTGAATGCGTTGATCGCCTAGACTTAATATCTTGCCATTATTGTTTAAATCTTTTGCTTGAAGATTTAAACTCGCTGGGGTGCTATCGACTTTATTTTCTGCAACTACTGCACCGCTATTTTGCAGCTCGCCATTGGCACTGATTTTAATATGCCCGGCTGAAGCAAACACTTGCCCTGCATTGTTAATCCCAACCCCTTGTTCGGTACTGATTAAACTGATTTTGCCCGCATACATTCCGCCTAAGTGACTGGTATCAATGGCAAACTGTGGCACAGTGCCTGCCAACCCCGAAGCCGCCTGTATCGCACCAGCCTGCGGATTAACTTCAATATCATTTTGTCCAGCAACCACCGTCAATTCTTTAGCCCAAATCCCCGCATTGATCTGTGCAGCACGGCTGAGTAACTGGGTATAGTCGGCTTTACTGGCATCCAAGCCCTGACCTGTGATGTTAATCACCCCGTCACGGACTTGATAACCTGTCACTTGTCCATTTTGAATATTCGGATTGGCGGTACTTAAAGTCACCCCACCTGCATTGATAAAACCGCCACCATCGACATTAATCCCAGCTTGGTTGGCAATGATCACATCTGCTTTACGTCCACCGACCTCTACATAGCCATTTAAGTGACTTGGATTGCTGCCGTTCACCTGATTAACAATGACTTTGGCTTCACCGCCTGCAAGCCACGGATTGGCTTGGATATAACCCCCAAGCTGCGTTTGAGTATTTTGGCGGCTGTTATTTAAAATGACACCGTTCTGATTCACATCAAATTGCTGGTAGTGATTCACCGATACCCCAGCTTTGCTTGGGGTTTGAATATTCACCTGCGTTGTGCCATTGGCACTGTTCAATATCGTTGGACGCTGATTGCCTGCCGCATTCGAGTCTGCAACAACATTGCTGTGCGATACACCAATAGATGCATTGATCAGGGCAGTGCCTGTAATCAGCATCAATGAAAATGAAAGAACTTTTAAAGCTAAACTTTTTTCAGAAGCAACGACTGGTGTTTCAAGATCAACCGCTTTATTATTCTGTGTTGAGGCTTGTCCTGCAGCTGCGACATTTTCTGCAACAGCAATCATTTCACCACGGGTTTGACTAAAAATCGTTTTATAGCAGTTCTTATTCATTTTTCAATTACCAATGTGTCTTTATTTGGGAGATTTTTTCGCTTTAATACTACGAGCTCATTTTTTAGTTTGTACTTTTCTTTAGATCAGAATGAATAACTGGCACTAAAACCATAATTCAAATCATAATTTTGGAAATATTCAGGCTTCTTGATTGGTTTACCGATAAATATATCGTAGTAAAAAGTGCCACCCACCTTAAATTGACCACGTAGCCCCATCGCACCACCCACAAGGGTTTTACCTAAAAGCCATTGGGCAGATTGACCATCAACATGCCCAGCATCCAAGGCCATATAGAATTGATGTGCGGGAAAAATAGACATGGCTAAATCATTGCGCCAGTAGAAGCCACGGTCTGCTGCTAGGGTTAGGTCACCATCAAAACCGCGTACTGTATACCTTCCACCAATGGAAAGCCGGTCTTGGATGGTCAGCGGGGTGTCATTGTATTGCGCTCTAAAGGCACTTGAGTAGCTATATTGCTGGTTCTCAAATTGGAACGGAACATTCAGATTGGCATCTAGCGTCCAGATCTTCATCCGTGATGTACCTTCGTTCAGCGCTTCCTCAACTGCTGGTAATGAATCGAATGCACCTGTGCCTCGCTTATACCCTAGACTCAAATCCAGCACTGCAAATTGAATATATTCACGATGATCAAGGTTTAACTGCCAACCCGCAACATCTCTGCGCTGTATGGTCAGTTCGGCATCATCAATATAGCTTTTAGATTCTCGATGCCAGCCTTTCAAGGTCGCTGAGGTTTTACGCTTGGCATCCCGATAAAGCAATCGGGTCAAGCCTAAGTCTTGAGTCTGACTTTCTCCATTATAGTTATAGACATTATTGGTGCCTGCAACAGCTTGGTCATAATTGTATCGACTCGCATTGGCGCTGATCAGCCAGTTTTTATAAGGGACTGAATAATGAAGGGCATAGTTATGGGTTCCGCTCTTCACAGTGGTTCCATTTTGATCCGTAATCTCTTGCTGATCTGCTAAGTTACGGCCCATGGTGACGTAAAATAAGTCACTTCTAAATAAAGGGTTATCGACTGAAACGGTGATGTTACCTTGGTATTTACCGGTTTGACGACTACCGGCATCATCAGCACTTAAGGTCACGCGAATTGGAATTTTTCGCTGTTTCCATTTGACGATAACATCACTTTGATTGGGCGCATCTGCAGGAATAATTTGAATATCAGCTTCCGCTGTAGGCAGTCTTTTTAAGTTTTCTAAGCCTTGCTCTAAGTCACGTAAATTGAGAATATCGCCACTCTTCATTGGAAAGATATTTTTGGCATATTGAATTCGGCCTGCTCGGGTATTTTCCTCATCACTTAAATCGAGTTTGATTTCTCGAACTAATCCCGGAATGACGGTGAGTTTTAATACGCCTGTACTTAAGTTTTGAGGTGCAGCCAATATTCGTGTCGTAGTAAAGCCTCGGCCAATGATGATGTTCTGCGTTTGCGTCATCAACAGATTAATTCGCTGCTCACCCATGCATAAACCTGGAGTAAAACTTAAATCTTTTAACGCTTGTTGCACATATTGATCAAAATGCTTACTCATTTCGCCATCAAGTTCAACTGTCTTGATTTCAAAACAATTCTGATCTTCAAGGTCGGTAAGTTGTACAGCTTCTTTTTTTTGGATGACATCTAAATTAACATCACGTTCTGGTTGTATAATTTTTTCTAGTTCTGCTTGGCGCTGCTGGTTTCGAATCAAACCATCTATCGCTGGATCAAATGTTTCTGCAAATGCAAAAGGAGTAACAACAAAACCACCCAAAGTAAGCAAAATACTTTTTAATACTATATTTTTTTTGAACATAAATTTATTGCATGTTAAATTTTGCGCAGAAATTAACAAATAATGACCAAATATTCAATGGTATTTTATTTTTCAATTTCTCCCATTAGATTGTACCCCTCAATAGACACTTAACTTTCATTCTGCAGGACACCTTCACTTGCCACATGTGTCGTTGATAGCCAATCTGACCATTGTTCTTGATATAACTGTACCATATGAGCACTTGGCTGTTTTTTCGTAAGCGTCCGCTGAACACACCTTATGAATTCATCCTATAAGCCTTAATTTAGTCCCCACTTAAAAACAAGTGGGGACTTAAATTTATGACGACAAATAATCAGACATCCATCGCATCTCTAGCGAAAAAACGAAGAACATACAGTGCTGAATTTAAACAGCAGATCGTTCAGGCTTGTAAAGCACCTGACGTTTCAATTGCTTCGGTCGCTTTGCAACATGGATTGAATGCAAATCTTGTATCCAAATGGATTCGCTTATTTGATGGTAAACCAAAGAATGATCGCTCACCACCACCGAATAAACCTGCATTTATTGCCTTATCCTGCTCTGCACCATTAGATCCTATTTCTACTAATATGTTAACGGTTCAAATTGCTTTACCTCACTCAAAAGCAGAAATTGGCTTTGTGATACGGGTCTGATTTTTCTTGATAAGCTGTGGCTCAAATTTACCCTCACGATCTCTAGGGGTATCTAGTTCAAACTCACCATCATCAGTCAGTAGACGCTTCGTTGTGTAACCATTGCGAGCATTTTTACCTGTTCGTGGACTATTCTTTTCGTAACCTAAATGGTCGGTGAGTTCCGCATTAAGGGCAGTTTCAACAGTCAATTTCTTTAAAGCCCGACTAAAATTATTGAGATCGAGTTCGGTTTTTAGGTTCTTGGCTAACTCTTTAGCGAGTGCCAACATTGCTTCATCTTTCATGGTAAACACCTTTTGTTTGACCCCAACAACGTTGGGGGAGTTTAAGCGTTTACATAGTTTTATTTACAGTCTCAACAAATCCGAAAACAAGGCATCACCATTGCTCATCTAAGGAGTAGACCCAGATACGATATTAGGCATATTTAGGTTTTTTGTCGTGTACAGAGTCAAAAAAGATAGAATCTGGATTTTTATTACATTTACTATCCGTATACTTCAACAGCAGCTTTGAATGTTTCACTTAACCTTAAACTTTTTTTAAAATTAAATATATTTACATATACGTTCTAAAATTTGATATAATTTATTAAAACTTTAGATTCCAAGTGTAAATAATGAGAAGCGCTAATATTCGACGTGATGGCTACTTAAAATTTCTGAATACATGGCAAGACCGTGATGTCATTAAAGTACTTTCAGGTGTGCGTCGCTCTGGAAAATCCACCTTATTGGCAATGTTTCAACAAATCCTAAAAGCACAGGGTGTACAAGCCGAAAACATCATTGCCATCAACTTCGAATTTATGGAATTTGAAGAACTCACCGATTACCGTAAACTACATGATTATGTATTGTCCAAAGTTGATAAAAGTAAAAAAAACTATGTTTTCTTAGATGAAATACAACATGTTACAAATTTTGAGAAAGTAGTCGACTCTTTATATGTTCGGGATTATATCGATTTATATATTACAGGCTCAAATGCATTCTTTCTAAGTGGAGAACTTGCGACTTTACTTACAGGACGCTATATCGAGCAACATGTTCTACCTCTGTCATTCCAAGAATTTAAACAGTGGCATATTGAAAATAATCCGATCATCCAACAATTATCAAATCGTGATTTGTATGCCATGTATACGCGCAGTAGTTTCCCTTATACGCTTGCCATGACTAGCCAGCAGGAAACTTATGATTACTTGCAAGCAGTCTATGCCAGTGTAATGTTTAAAGATGTTATTCCCCGTTTGAATACTGCCGATATTAACTCTCTCGAGCGTGTCGCAAGATATTTGGCAAGCGTGACAGGCTCACCTATTTCCATCAATAAAATTAAAAATACCTTTGTTTCAAGTGGGGTTAAAATTTCATTTGAAACAGTAAAACGCTATATTCAGGGCTTACAGGACAGTTTGTTATTTTATAGTGCCGCACAATTTAAAGTACGCGGGCGTGAGTTATTACAATCCTCTGAAAAATACTATTTAGTTGATGTCGGATTGCGCCGGATTATGTTGCCTGATGCTAATGCTGATCAAGGTCATATCTTAGAAAATGTGATTTATCTTGAGCTTGTCAGACGAGGTTATACGGTCTATGTAGGGCGGGTTGATGAATATGAAATTGATTTTGTTGCTGTCGATACTTTACAGAATTTAACTTATTATCAGGTGGCATTAGAAACGCTCAATGAGGAGACACTCAGCCGAGAGTTACGTCCATTACAGAAAATTTCTGATTCGTATCCCAAGTATTTGCTTACCTTAGACACGATAGGGACTGAAGCGAATTATAATGGTATTGTAAAAATGAGTGCTCTCGATTGGTTGCTATCTGAAAATAAGTAAAGTTGAGGGTAGACATGGATACACTTATTTATTAATTAAAACTCAAAGACTTTTCAGCATTAACCAAGAGTGTGATCAAGCATAATTTCTGCTCCATTTGTGATGGATTGATTTACCTCGACTCGATTTCTATCTGATTAAGATGTATGGTCCGCTTGCATCATGTGAGGACAGGAAAAGGCGAAACGGCTACTTTTTGCATGTGATTAGATAGTTACGGCTGTTATAATCCGTTACTTAACGGGGGATTAATATGTTTAAAAATTTATTACTGAGTTTATTTGTGGCTGTTCCACGGCTTTGTTGCATAAAGATTTTGTAAGCTTCTGATTTAAATAGGTTTGTATGAATTTCAACCTAAAAATTAATGAACAAAATCAGTTGGTTATGTATTTATGCAACAAAGCCTATGTTAGAATATTTTTTTATCGATAGTCCAACATTAAAATTTCGTCTATCTGCGGGCTCAAAGAAACGATTATTACTATCATTGACAATCACGGAACCCACATAGTTTCGATCTAATAAATTATCTAGTCGTGCATAAGTATTTACTTTCCAGTCTTTATTGACCCACAAATAGCCAACATTTGCCGCAACGACCGTATAACTTGGTGCAGTATCAGAGTTGATATCATCGACATAAATCTTGTCCATATAACGTGCTTCTAAGCCTGCCTGAAATCCCTGCTCAGGTTGCCATGCCAAGCCTACAAAAGCTTGATTCTTGGCAATACCTGGAATATATGTTCCTTTTTGTATCAGCGGTTTGGTTGTGGTCGCTGGAATATCAGCATCAAAAGTCGCATCTAAATAACTATAACTGGTTCGAATATTGAGTGCTTGCCAGAGCTGTTTTTGCCACGATAACTCTAAGCCTTCACGTAAGGTTTTTTCTGCATTACGAAATGTGCTTCGCCCGCCATTGGCATCGTCAGGCACAATGTCATTTTTAGTTTCAGTATGAAATACAGCAAAAGTAAATAACCCTAAGGTATTCTGCGATTTTAAGCCAAGTTCTACGGTATCACTGGTCGCAGGTTTTAAATTAAAGTTAATGCCTGAAGTCCCTACTGTAAGATAGGCCATCTCGGTAAAGGTTGGTGTTTCGAAGCCTTTGCCATAGCTAGCATAAGTATAAAGCTCAGGTAATATATCCCAGCCTAAAGCGACAGTTGGAAGTAACTTTTGATAATCTGTTGAACCACTGTCATCACCATTGCCTGTGGTTTAGTCATGGTGCTGAAGCTATTTCTGATGTCTTAATTCTATTACCTGCAACACAGTACATTTAAGTTGATGATGCTACTAGCAATGTTTTAACTATTGGAAAATATTACAGTAATTTAAATTATTTGGGGGAATTTTCAATAAACATAAATTTCGACACGTCACATTGTGTCGTTAGTAAGTAGGATGATTCAATCACTTCAAACTTAGCATTGGTATAACCCTGCCCTATGAGACAGCTTCATAATAAGGCTGCTTATATCTAGAATACTGTGGCAGTTTAAAGTTTTATTTTAATTTTACCTCAAACCACATTTGATAAATAATGAAGAAAACCTAGATATAACCCCCACAAACTACTGATATTTTTAATTTGCTAAAATTTTACATTGATCATATTTCATTCATGTAATTGTCATTTTTGCTTCTTATGATGAAGCTTTTTAAACATGATGCTTCAAAAAAATGAAAAAAAAACCACTAACCTTAGCTTTATTAGCTTCGACAATTTTATTAACCGCATGTACTGATGATGGGGACAATGGTCAAAATGGATTGAATAGTTTGATTCAACAGACGCCTTTAGTACTTGGAAATGATGATTGCTGGAGTGCTGGAACACGTATTGAAAGTGGTTTGGATAAAAATCAAAATGGTGAGTTGGATGCGAATGAAATCCAGCAAAGCTCCATCCAGTGTGGTCCAAACTTATTTGCCCAAGGGGTTGCATTGCCTTACCAAAACTTAACAAGCTTTAAGGCGAATGGAACAACTATTGCGAGTGCATTTACACTTCGACAGGGTGGCTTTGGCTCTGATGTTGCTGCCCATCCTACGAACAATAAACAATTTTACGCAATCACAGATCGTGGCCCAAATGCTGACTATAATGATGGCGTGAATGGTGCTGGTAAGATTTTTCCAATGCCAGACTATATACCTAAAATTGGGTTGTTTGAGGTACAAGATGATGGCTCAATCAAACTCATCAAAACGATTTTATTAAAAGATCGTGATGGAAATAATATTAGTGGATTACCGAATACTGCTGCACTAGGTGGTACAGGCGAAACACCTTACGATATTCATGGCAAGGTCATCGCTAAAGATCCATCAAAGCCTTATGACCCAATAACGAACCCTATCAAACTTGATGATTACGGTCTCGATTCTGAAGGTTTGGCAGCATTGAATGATGGTACATTCTGGGTGAGTGATGAATATGGTCCTCACATTGTGCACTATGATGCCAATGGAAAAGAAATTGGTCGTATTAATCCTTTTGTAAATGATGTGCGCAATACCTTCACTTTACCGCAAGAATTTAGTTATCGTCGTGCCAACCGTGGTATGGAAGGTTTAACTATTACACCTGACCAAAAAACATTGGTTGGGATTATGCAATCGACAATGGACTTACCGACTAAAGCTGTTAATAAATCAACCTTAACACGTATTGTGACGATCAATCTTGAAACAGGAAAAGTTGCTCAGTATCTCTATCGTCAAGAAATTGATGCTAACTCAAACTCAGCTATTATTGCGATTAATGATCATGAGTTTTTAGTACTGGAACGTGATGGCAAATTCCTTAAAGACGATCCGAATATCATGAAACATGTTTATCGTATTGATCTGAAGGATGCTACCAATTTGGAGGATATCGCAACTCAGGGCGATCTAGTGCAAGATCCTAAACTTGGTTTAACGATTGCAGGTAAAACCCTCGAGCAATATTTCATCAATAACGATAAAAAATGGGAAGCATTACAAGCACTAAATATTCAGCCAGTAAGTAAAACATTGGTATTGGATATGGGTAAACGTGTAAGTTATGCGCATGACAAAATGGAAGGTCTATGGTTGATTAACCGACAAACTCTTGGCATTGTGAATGATGATGACATGGGTCTTTGGACAACCAATGGTTTAGAGCAAAAGTATTTGGATAATGTGGGCATGCGTGTCGATACACCTACCTTATATATTGCCGATAAGTTAAATCTTTTCAACCCATAACAATGAATGAAGCCCAAAAGCTAAAACTTTTGGGCTTTTTAAATTCAACTTTTGTCTAGAGAGAAAAATGAGAATAACTCAATCGGCTTTGATAACTTTCTTGGCAATTACAGTGCTACCATCGCTGAGCTATGCATCTCCCAAAGCCACATCTCGCGAATACAAAGTACTATTAGATCCCATAAATTTTAATTATGGAAATGAAGCAAGCAGCATAAATAGCTATTTTTCAGCGGTGAAAAATGCGATTGAAAATAAAATCAGTCGTGACGTAACTGGTGCTATGATCTTTGATACACAAAGAGAAATCCGCTTTTACGATACTCAAGGAAGCTGTACTTTAAAAAATATGGGATACAGCTTCAGAGAGCGTAATGAAAATGGTACAAAAGAAGTAACTTTAAAGTATCGTGGATATGACCATTATATTGCTGACTTCAAAGATTTGACTAGCAATGTATCAGGCGCAAAAACTAAGCTAGAAGATGACATTACTCGTAAAGATAACTTGAGTTTCCTTGTAGTTGCAAGCAAGTCAACAACCGTACCAACCTCGCGAACCATTAACGATTTTGAGGATATCAATATTCTATTTACTGGCTTCAAAAATGACTATAATTTTAATAATAGTCTAGCCCTGAATCAAGTTGGTGGTCTAACTATCTATGAACGAAAATATAGTGGTGCAACGATTGATTTAGGTGAATTCGATGCAGATTTAGAGTTAAGTTTATGGTATACCCTATTGCCTTACGGTAGTCTAAAACCTGTTTTAGCAGAAATTTCGTTTAAATATTCAGATCCCAATGCGAATTTCACAAGAAAAGTAGTTGATCGTGCTGCTTTAAGCTTCAGTGCTTTAAAAGGTTTAACCCAATATAATGCACCAACTTCGACAGCAACAAAGACTCAGTTTGTGTACCAATATCAATCAAATTTCTGCAATTAGCCTTCATACACATCTAGAAAATTTAACCTGATAGAAACAATAAAAAATGGGTAACTGTCAGATCAGGTTTGAGATACAAGTTATCCTTCTCTGCCCCAATTTCAAGCCCAATATTTAAAGCTTGGGCTGTTCTAAACACATTAATCACACAGCCTAAACCGAGTGAATAAATCGGCTGTCTTAATAGAACAACAACAGCACCTAGAATATGCTCAACTTCAGCCACAGTTTCAGGCTCGTATAGGTATTTTCCGTTCGCTTCTACGTGATTGTCAGTTTAGGACGCAAACTGGGGCTCATCCCGCCTGCACGTCCAACGCACAGCTTGGGGTATGAAGAATCACTCTATTGGTTCAGAGTATTGGCCTTCTTCGATGGCAAACGCAGCCGCATGTCGAAAAGGCCCATCAGGCGAAAATAGCAAGCCCCCCATTTGATCACTTACCGTGGCAGTTGGGACAATGGGGCAACACTTGATATGCCGAGCTTAAGAGGGTGAATAAGAGGGATGTGAACCGCCCCAAGGAATGGGGCAATTGGGGATGCGGTAACAACTCCTAACCGCATCAAGAATACCAAACTTGCAAAAGTCCCAAATTGGGACTAATATCTATTTATGAGAATTATCGCACTATCAACCTTAAAAACATTTTGGGAAGACAGCTCAGAATACATTGACGCTAAAGAGCCAACGTTAGCTTGGTATAGGCATGCATTAAACGCTGATTGGGGAGCACCGGCGGATGTGAAACAGGACTTTAGAAATGCCAGCATCCTCAAAGATGGGCGTGTCGTGTTTAACATTGCCGGTAATAAATACCGGTTAGTTGCTTGGATCAATTATGCGTACAAAGTGGTTTACATACGGTTTATCGGCAGCCATGCGCAATACGATAAAATTGATGTACAAACGATTTGAAGCCAAAAGGTAGTAACAAGAGGTAAATATAATGGACATCAGACCTATTAAAACAGATGCCGACTACCGCGCGGCATTAAACGACATCGAAAACCTAATGATGGCGGAGCCTGATACCGTCGAAGGCGAAAAGCTGGACATTTTGGTTACGTTAGTCGAGGCCTACGAAGCAAAGCATTTTCCAATGGATTTGCCAGACCCTGTTGAGGCAATAAAGTTTGAGATGGAGCGCAAAGGCTTAACCGTTAAAGATCTTGAACCCATGATAGGTAAAAGCAATCGTGTTTATGAAATCCTAAACCATAAGCGATCACTCACGCTAAAAATGATTTGGAAACTTCATGAAGGGTTAGGTATTCCAGCAGAGTCGCTGATCAAGCCACCGCAAGTTCGCGCTTTATAGTGCTGCGAATCAAAATTAGTTTGTTATGAATGACGCTCGCTACCCAAACATTTCTGCTATTGATAACAGGCTAGCTGAGCTTGAAAATGAAAAGCAGCAGCTTCTCGCATTAAGAGAGGCTTTGCGTAGCGCTCAAATCGAGCGTTCAGTACAGACATTCACGCCAGAACAAAAGGTCGCCTTATTCAGACAACGATTTCGTGGAAGAGAGGATATCTTTGCCAATCGTTGGCAAAATCAACAGGGGCGCAGTGGCTATTCCGTAGCCTGTGATAATGAGTGGGTAAGCGGGCTATGCAACAAACCCCGCATTAAATGCCAAGACTGTTCACACCGAAAGTTTAGCGAATTAAACGAGCACATTATTTACAGGCACCTTGCCGGTCATCAAGTGGTAGGTCTGTATCCACTACTTAAAGATAATTCGTGCTATTTGTTGGCAGCCGATTTTGACAAAGGCTGTTGGCAAGAAGAAGTCAAAGCAATGTCTAAAGTGTGCCAAGCGTTTGATATTCCGCACGCGATAGAAATCTCGCGTTCTGGCAACGGGGCTCACTTATGGATATTTTTTGAAACCAATATCCCAGCGAACCATGCTCGGGCACTGGGTTTCGCTTTGCTTGATAAAGCCATGGAAATATTTCCAAATCTATCGTTTGACTCCTATGACAGGCTCTTTCCTAACCAAGATGTACTTCCTGAAGGCGGGTTTGGCAATCTCATTGCGTTACCACTTCAAAAGGAGGCTCGCCTTTCAGGTCGTAGTTGCTTTGTTGACAGTGACCTGAATGCCATCGATGATCAATGGCGGTACCTTGCTGAGCTTAAAACGCTCACTCAGTCGAGTATTGACCAACTCATAACAACTATTTCACCCAACACCCTATTACTGTCCGAGCAAGGGCTAACAGACAACCGCCCTCCTTGGGAAATCACAGCCAAAGCCGCACCAATAAAATTAGAGTCTTTGCCGAAAAACGTGACCATTACCTTGGCCAACCATATCTACTTTTTGATGAGCGAGTTACCTGGGCCATTACTGGCCGGACTAAAGCGATTAGCTAGTTTTTCTAATCCTGTGTTTTTTAAAACACAAGCGTTGCGCTTTTCAACCCATGGCATTCCGAGGTTTATTTCCTGTGCTCGTATTGAAAACGGTTATCTAGCACTACCGCGAGGCTGCCTCGATGATGCGATTGCTTTGCTACAAGAGCAAAACATTTCGCCACTATTTGACGATAAGCGTGAAATTGGTAAACCATTATTAAAGCTTACCCCTGAGTTCACTTTGCGAAAGAACCAGCGTGACGCAGTGGCCGCAATATCTAAACATGACTTCGGTATTTTGCATGCGCCAACTGCATTTGGAAAAACGGTTACTGCCATTGCTATGATCGTAAAACGCAAAGTAAATACCCTCATACTGGTTCATAGCCGACAACTGCTCGACAATGGCAAGAGCGCTTACGCACGTTCCTACCCGAAGTAACCATTGGCAGTATAGGCGGAGGTAAAAGAAAGCCGAGTGGCATTATCGACATAGCCACCTACCAAAGTTTGGTTAATAAAAAAGACAATTCCATCACTCCTCTCATTCAAGACTACGGCCATATTATTGTTGACGAATGCCACCACCTATCTGCACCAAGGTTTGAAATGGTACTCAACGAGGTAAGAGCAAAATATGTATTGGGCCTTACAGCAACACCAGAGCGACAAGATGGTCATCAAAAGATCATTTTTATGGCGGCAGGGCCTATTCGCTACAAAGTGAAACAAAGCCCTGATGAGCAATTTACTCAAACCGTGATGATTCATCAGCTCTACGATGTACCAGCAGCAGAGCTTATAAAAACAGATGAGCGCCCCAAAATAAGCGATGCCTACCGCTGGCTCGTCAATAATGAGCAGCGCACTTCAAAAATCGTCTCAGACGCCTACGAGTGTGTTCAAAATGGCGGACACCCGTTAGTCCTTACAGAGCGTAGAGAGCACGCAGAATCCATACACTCACGACTTACCGAAATGGGTATAAGCACTGTCGTACTTAAAGGCGCCATGAAAGCTGCGGAACGCAAGAACGCTGACAATCATCTGCAATCGGCTCAAGTCGTCGTCGCAACAGGAAAATATGTAGGCGAAGGGTTTGACCTACCAAGACTGGATACGTTGTTTTTGGCCATGCCCATCTCATGGAAAGGAACATTGGCTCAATATGCCGGTCGTATTCATCGTGAATCGGAAGGCAAAACACAAGTCACTATTCACGACTATGTGGACTGCACTCTCCCTATGCTGCAACGCATGTTTAAAAAACGCGAGAAAAGCTACAAGGCTATGAGGTACGCCCTTGAGTACATTGATGACAACAGTAACAAGCAACCTTCATTGAAATTAGAAAACATCCCTTCACCAAATACCAAGCCAAAATAAACAGCAGCACTTCATTAAACACTTCCCCATGCCTTTACCCCCATACGCCAAAACTGAGCTAAATCAGCTGTGGTTTGTGCTCCACAATTGGAAATAAATTCAGCAATCTCTAAGTAGCTGGCACCTTGAGATTGTTCACCATCATAGTATTGAAGCTGTGTCATGGCCGACGAAAAATGCAGCCGCTTGTCACCGTCGCGGTCAAACCGTTTTGTTAAGAAGGTATGGTGCTGTGACGAAAATTGCCTCATCTCACTTGGAAACATGTCAACACCTGCCGCTAACGCCAATTCATAACAGACCATCTCCCACGCGCCCACATCATGGGTATCGTTTAAATTGGGAAACTTAGCAATCCACAAGTGGTCTTGTTCATCTGTGACACAAGCTTTGGGCCTTGCACCACCTAATGATGAGCCTGGAGAAATCAGCATTTTCAACCAGCGGTAATACTCGTCACTGTCGATGTTATCGTCTTTTTCAATCTGCATTGCTGCATGCTCTAGCTCTCGCAAAGAAGCCATTGGCGGCGCAGCAAATTCAGAATTGTCGTCCAAAAAAGCATTCGAGCCTGTTCGCTTAAATCGAATACCACCCATCCGGTAAGAGTCATTTACGCCCAGCAGGTAATCCAATTCGTTTAATCGACTTGTTGCTCGAATGCCTTTGCGCGCCTCAATCGCCGCACGCCGCTGCATTAAAATACGCCCCCATCTATCAGGCGATGAATCAAGAAATGCGCGGAAGCTTTTATCGACTTCATCGTTTTAGAGTACACCGGAGTGGAGGGTCAGGATGGGATCAATTTGCAAGCGATAGGCTGAGGTTAAAAATGCTTTATCGTAGGCAAAACTAAACACGCCACCTCGGCTTGAATCGCTGTAAGAAAGCAGCCCTATTAGCAAAGGTGCTTCAATTGGCTGCCAGTCGGCATAGACTTCAACGATTTCACGGCTCATCTTGAACCTTCCAGCAATTTTATGTTTTGCAGCTTGATACCCACTTCATCATGGGCGGCCATTTCTGCAAAGTTGCTTTCCATGCCAAGAACGGCCATCACCTTTAAGTAAGTGCCTATGGCAACGCCCGGATCACCGGCTAAGACTTAATTCACGGTTTTATGATCAAAACCAGTACGTTCACACAGTAGCTTTTTGGTAAAACCACGTCTTTTCATCGCCAACAGCAAGTCTTCACCAAACTGCGTCAGGATTTTACGCTGCTTTGGAAACAATATATTGTGTAAGTCACGCTTAGCCATATCACCAACCAAAGGGACTATATTCCCACTTTACTCAATATAATTGGATTTATATCCTACTTTTAGGTTTAGCTTGCGCGTTGGCCAAGGCGATGATGTGAATCCCTGAATGCCAAAGGTCATCAAATTACACTTTTATGCGCATAAAAATGTAAAATTCCGCACTTTTCTGCGCGTAAAAGTGTAGGCTGAGTTATACTACAGGCAGTTAACAGTCTTAATTGGCGGGAAATGACAATGCAGCGCAACTTACTAAACGCCCTAATAACATGGAAAAATCAACCGGTGCGCAAGCCATTATTGATCGATGGTGCAAGACAAACAGGTAAAACCTATCTGCTACAAGAGTTATTTGGGAATACCTTTGCCAACATCCTTCGTATCGACTTCCTTGAAAACCCTGCCTACAAAGAAGCGTTCGATGGCTCTCTGTCACCTGACGAGCTAGTAATGAATATTGAGTTGTTAACCAACCAAGCGTTCAACCCAGAAACCGATCTGCTGATATTAGATGAAATTGGCGAATGTGAACGTGCCGTTACCTCACTAAAGTACTTTGCTGAAAAAGCACCGTCCTATTTTGTCGCTGCCAGCGGCTCGAATATTGGTTTGCTCAACACCTTCCCTGTGGGCAAGGTAGAACAATACAATTTACGACCACTGACCTTCCAAGAATTTATTTACGCATCCAACGAGCAAGCGCTGATCAAAGCGTTTGATAGTCAAGCAAGCACACCGGCAGTACACACCAAATTGATGGACAAACTCACTGACTACTTTTTTACTGGTGGTATGCCGGAAGCCGTTTCTGCTTGGTATCAGTATAAGGATTCAAGCATTCTAGAGCGTGTTGAAAAAGTCACAAAAATTCATGCCGATTTAGTGGAAGGTTATCGCCGCGATTTTGGTAAGTACGCGGGCAAGGTCGACACCACACTGATTGAATCGGTATTTAATAGCATTCCAGCCCAGCTATCACTTGTCAGCGATGAGTCGGTTAAACGCTTTAAATTTAAGCATGTGCATGAGCGTAAATCTCGTTATAGCGATTTTGAAACCGCGATCCATTGGCTTAACTGCTGCCGCCTAGCTTTGCCAAACTACCCTATTGAAGGATTGCCGAAATCTCCGTTAGCGGCCTATAAAAAAGAAAATATGGTGAAACTGTTTTTGTTTGATGTGGGTCTGCTTAATCATATGCTCGGCAGCAGTTATAAAGAAATTAAGCAACAAAACTATGAATACAAAGGTTATGTGGCTGAAAACTTTGTGCAACAAGAGCTCACTGCCATTGGCGTTGACCCAAGCTATTCATGGAATGACGCCCGTGCCGAAATCGAATTTATTTTGGCGACCGATGAAGGCGATATCGTCCCTGTGGAGGTCAAAAGTGGTAAACGTACAAGAGCAAAATCGTTGGCATCCTACGTTGAAAAATGTACTCCAAGTAAAACCTTTAAGTTAACGGGTACACAAGGCTCATCCGCATTAGAGCAAACCAATATCGTGATGCCTTTGTATTTCACGCAGTATTTACCACAGAGATGGTAAAAGCGCGTTACTTAGACCCCGAGGTCTACACAAAGTGACTTCATAGGTAACAATTTGTAGACCTTTGGTGGGCTTACAACCTTTCAACCAACCCTCAATCGGTTTTTTGCTAACGTCATTTGGCCAGCCTATCGCCTCATCGTTTAAAGCAAATCACTCAAGCGATTTAACAGTGCTTTACGGCTATTATTCGCCACAACAAAGCGCTTAAAACGTTGTTCAAACGCCGCTTCATCAGCTTTGAACTGATAGGCCTCAAACAGCTGATGCAGATAGCGTGATGCCGCATCGTAACCACTGGCGCAAGTTCGATCCGCTTGCTCTTGTGATTGCTGCCAGTAGTGCTCACGTTGATTGTAGATATACGTCAACGCTTTTTCTTTTTCCGCTTTTTCGATAGCTAATTTTTTTGCGAGTGCTGCGGCTTGCTCTTGCTGTAATTGACTTTGCGCTTGCTCAATGAAAGGAGAAATGACGGCGGAAGTTAACCAGTATTGATAGATCTCGTCTGTGTTGACAGGTTCTTTTCGCGTCAGCGCTAAGGCTTGGTGACGGGTTAGCTGGCCTTGCTCAAACAACGTGCGTAATAGCGTGTCTTTCTCTGCTTGCGAGAGATTATGGATCCACGCATCAAGCGTAAGCTGAGTTTGTTTGGCTTGGTGACTGGGTTGTTCGCTCAGCACCATGGCGAGCGCCTTAACCAATGCTAAGGGAATATCATACAGCGCAGCAAACGACTGCTCCTCTTCCCTGAGGTGCTCAAAATCGAATTGAATTAACGGCACTCGCTCAACGCCATCATTAAAATCAAACGCTTTGAGCCACATTAAGTACACAAGGCGCCAATCCCCTTGCATTAACCCGCCGCGTAAAGCGGCTAAATGCTGGAAAAAGTCGTCAGCATGCTCATCGTCAAAATACTCATCACACTCCTCAAGGGAAAAAATCAGCAACTGCCACTCATCGTTTTCGTGAACATGAAGTCCATCACTTGAAAAGCCAAGTAACGCATCTGGAAGCGTTCCTGCTGGTAGCTTGATGTATACATCGATTGAGCCCCAATCGGCATAGTAAAAACCGATATCAAAGTATTTTAACATCAGCTCAAAAGGCTCGGCCTTTAGATCACTGTAGGTGTAATACACCTGAAAGGCCGTAGCGCTGATCTCGGCACGGCTTGAAATGGCTCTGAGTGCTTGACGTGCTTTAGCATCTAAATACCCATCCAGACGCTCAAATTTATAGTATTGAAATTCGCTCACGGTGACCTTGCTATTTATTTATTGTGAATTGAAAAGTTTGTTTTAACAAAGGCTGTACCTGAATCACTCTGGCGACTTGTTCAGCGTTTATATAACGTCTTGGGTCAATCGTTACAAATCCCCAAAACTGCAAAAATCGCTCAATAAATCGTGATTCGATGAGCATACTTAAGTTTCTTTCTGGCGAGAAGTAATCATCCGTAGGGAATACCAGCAATAGATTAGGGAAAGCTGTCATCACCTCTTTCACAAGCTGCTCCACACTGTTGTGGCTTTGAATACGCCACAGCATAAACAACCAAAAAGTGCGCAAGTCGACATCGTATTCGAAACTGTCCAAATAACCCCAGTTATATTTGCTGATAGCGGCCTCTAACATAGGTTTGAAAAAGGCCTGTATGCCTAGCGCTTGATACTGCTTTTGCGCTGATTTTTTTACATGGTAGCGGCCACTGCGCCGATAAATAATACCGCTAATTTCGGCAAGCACTCGGGTGTAGTGCAAGGCATTAAATTTGTCTTCATTGCTGCCCGAAAACTCGCTGATGCTTATACTACGTTCTAATTGAGCAACGGCAAACTCAGGCAATAACTCACTGGCCTGTTTAACCAACTTAGCCGGTAAGTTGCCTTTACTCGTGGCTTTGAAGGAGCCTTCTTGCGCCATGGCCTCATCAAGAATGAGGGCTAGATAACGCATTATTGGGCTGGCAGAAAGAGAGTCGGGAGTGCAAATTGTCACCCACTTTAATTCATCAAAAGGCGCATAAAGCCAATTGGCCATTTGCGTTGGCGTTACGCCACAAAAATCGGGATGAGGTTGATGATTGCGTTCTTGCACTTTGTGCTGCAAAGCGGCATTGAGTTCATCAAGACTCAAATTTGGGTTCATTGCCAGCATGGTTTCAACATCATCGAAGACTTGGGCATGTTGCTTGGAAACGCTGCTCATACAACAACGTTTAAATTTTTTACCACTGCCACAATGGCAAGGATCGTTTCGGCCGAGCTTCATTACTGTCCCTTCTTATTGTTATAGAAAAAGCGCTGCATTTTCTTGTTTACGCTGCTCCAATGTCTTAGCAATCACGGACATTGTTGTTTTACTGATCCCTTGTTGCTTGGCAAGATACGTAAATTGGCTGATGGCTTCTGCGACTTCTTCAATAACTTGCTTTGCATCATTCCAATTCGCAAAGCCAGCACTAGTAGCAAGTTTTTGCATCACCTTAAGCGATGGCGCTTTGCCATAACCGCCGAAAGCAGTGGCGTGTTCGTTGAATGGATGTGGGCTGTAGGTAACATCGTAAAAAGGTGCAGGGTTCCATTGACCGTCATCCGCTTGCAAAAACGCCCAGTTTTTACTGTGGTCGTCTTGGTTAGACGACAGCAGGTTAAAAACGGCACGGCGAAATTGCAGCTGCCCAGCAGCAGGAGATTTACACAACTGACGGCTGGCTTTGATCAAGTCAATATAATCTAAACTTGGCGTTCGAAAGTCTGCATCCAGCAGCCCGCAAGCGCTGTGCATATGCAAGCGACCTGAACTGCGATTACCGCTTAAACGGGCCTGCTCCGTGACATAATCAAAACGCTTAAGCGCCAACCAGGCAGACGCACCGCTTGTAGTTGGTGCTTCAATGAGTTGCCAGACTGGTGGTTGGCACTTGGCAAGCTCGGCCATTTGCAAATAAACCGCTTCACACAACCCTTCTTCATGCCCGAGCGCGAGATTTTTCGAGGTAAACTTAATCAGCCAAGCCTCATCTCCAGGCTGAGCAAAGGTTCGACAATGCTGAGTTTCCCCTGCAGGCATATAAATCTGCGCCTTAGGCCTTGCTCCACCCGAACTACCACCGGCGACTAATGCGGCCAACACCTGTTGCGTATGCCCATCTAACTCATCGTGATTATCATCCATATAATCTGACATTGAAGCATCGAACAGCGTTTGTGCTTCTAAGCCCAAGGTTGCTAAATCAATGTCCGCGTATGTCGTGGCTGAAAACTCAGACACCGGAGCAAAAGACAGCGCTCCCATGCCTTTATCACCGACAAAGGCCAGTCTATCCATCGCCGTTAATTGATTAGGTAGGATGCCCTTTTGCCGGAAAATACGATCTTGTAACAACATGCCCCAGCCATCGGGCAAACAATCCCCAAATACGCCATGTACACCTTGGTGCGGCGCTTTAGGTGCGGCTTGAACTAGCGTATTCGCTTGCAAGGTAAACGGTGATAAATTGCCAAACTGCTGCAAATAGTCGTCAGTATACTGAAAAAAAACGCCTTGCCGATTCTGCGCCAAGACTCCAACAGATATCTGCTCACCTGAGCTTAGCGTACGAGTAACATTAAGCTTCTGAATCGGTTTAAAACTCATCTTTTAGCACCTCATCAATACTCATGGGTATAGCAGCGCGTTCTTTGCTAAGTTGCGTGAGCTGATAAAGCCTATCTAGCGAATCAAGTGTCTGCCATAGCAACAGCAATTGACGAAATGAAATTTGCCCGGTCAGCTCAAATTTCTTAATGGTGGCCGCAGGTACGCAGCTTCGCTCAGCCAATGCAGCGCGCGACAGCTTTGCCTGCTTGCGTAACTCACGTAAATAAGCCGCATAAGCTTGGCTTACATCGGTATCATCAAGTAAGGTAAAATTCATCCGCAAAGACCAAATGGATACAGTTATATCCATTATAGCGAAATAAAACATAAAGTGGATACTATGATATCCATAATTGCGTAGAGTGTTGAAAAAATCACTCGATAAAGCCCTTCAAAACTGCTATTTTTAGACCCTAACAGCAGCATAAGATTAACCCGTTAGGTCAGGTGGCCTAACTTAAATAAAAAAGTCTCCGACAAACCCGGTACGGTTCAGCCATATATAACTCCATCAACCTGATTTTTTACCATTCGGTTTACCTAATTAATCATCACAAAATTATGTTGGTGATTATTTGGTAAATTTTTAAAAACTTATGTGACCAAAATTAAACGATCTTAATAAACATTAATTCCAATAAAAATATTTTAAAACGTAAGTTATTGATGTTATTGTACTTATATACACAGCAATTTATACAATTTAATGTAAATTATGTTGGTGACTATTGCCAAGGTTGGGGTTTCTGCAATACTTGAAATACGTTGTGCTAGATCTTGATCTAGCCGGTATTTATTAGGCAAACGTATTTGTTTTTCTATCCCCAAACTAGGTTCATAACTATTGGCTTGTTTTCGCTCTAGTTGTGTATCCGTCTTACGTACTTGCATACCGGCTGTAACAGTCCACGGATTTTGCCCTACTTTTAATCCTTGTCGGGCAAAGTCTGCATAATCTTGCTCTGATATTGCAGCACGCACATTCGGATGTTCTACTAGACTCTGTTGTACTGCTTCAAGTGGTGGCAAAGCAGCTTCAAGTTGAGGTTTTGCAATTGCTGTCGAAGCCACTGTAAAACAATAGCCCAACCCAAACAGATACCAAATTTGGCCTAGAAGTGTTGATTTAAATTTGATATTTAATGTCATTAGTCAAGTGCTCCTTGGCTCATATAACCAGAAATTAATGTAGGTATGACCCAATAAAAACAATCACTTGATTTAAATTTTTGCTGAATATGCGCCAAAACCAATGATACAGATTCGTGTTGTACAATCAGCAATATAAGATTCCGTTCAGTTGCTCCGCGAATTTTTTCCTGAACATTACGATAATGTTGGCGATTACCAAACCCTTGTGCGTTGACACAAGTACACCCTGAAATCAACTCAGGAATTAACCACAAATGCTCCATAAGTTCTTCAGCAATATCAGAGGACACGTTAATAGAGAGTTGGCATATTTCAGACATGATGATCTCGCGCTAAACCAAATTTTTTAAACAAGTTAGGAAGTAAAATCAGAGTCAGCAAAGTACAAGAAATAAGCCCTCCAATCACAACTATCGCCAATGGACGTTGAATCTCGGCACCAGGGCCAGTAGTAAATAACAATGGGATCAAACCTAAAGCTGCAATACTCGCGGTCATCATGACTGGACGTAAACGGCGCATAGCACCTTCACGAACAACTTCCTCAATTGCAACACCACGAGAAATCAGTTGATTAAAATAACTAATCATCACTAAACCATTCAGTACAGCAATCCCCATCAAGGCAATAAAACCAACTGATGCAGGAACAGATAAATACTCACCTGTTAATGCTAATGCAAATACTCCACCGACTAACGCAAAGGGAATATTGACGAAAACCAATACGGCTTGACGCACCGAACCCAAAGTCGTAAATAGTAAAAAGAAGATCATTGTTAATGCAGCAGGTACAACAAGCATTAAGCGAGCAGCCGCACGTTGTTGGTTTTCAAATTGCCCCCCCCATTTGAGTGAGTAGCCGGTTGGTAACTTGACTTTCTCTGCAACCAATTGTTTTGCTTCATCTACAAAACTAACTAAATCACGATCACGTACGTTGGCACGTACCACTGACATTCGTGATGCATTTTCACGATCAATTTTTACGACACCCTCAGTCTTAACCACTTCTGCTAAAGATAACAATGGCACTGCAGCTGCATTCTCAATTGGCAAGGCAATATTGGAAAATTCAAAACTCGACTCTCCCAAACGTGGATCCCCTTTCATCATTAATGGAACAGGGCGCCCCTGTTCAATAATGGAACCTATTTCTTTGCCTTCCACGAGCATCTTGAGTTGGGCTTGAACATTTTGACTGTCCAATTGATTTCGTATAGCCATATCACGATGGATTCGCAGCTCTTGATACTGTACTCCCGAATTTTCGAGTGTCATGACATCTTCATTGCCTTCAATGCCTTGTAGAACTATTGCAATTTGCTTTGATAAATCATTAAGCTGGTCTAAATCACTTCCAAAAATTTTGACAGCCAAATCTCCTCGTACTCCAGACAACATTTCTGAAGTGCGCATCTCTATGGGTTGACTAAATGTTAAGTTCACGCCAGGAACATCTTGAAGTACAAGACGAATTTTTTCTAAAATTTGCTCTTTATTTTTGACTTGCCATTGCGTTTGTGGTTTTAGCACAATGAAACTATCTGTTTCATTTAACCCCATAGGGTCTAATCCCAATTCATCAGAACCTGTACGTGCCACAATTCTTTCAACTTCAGGCACTTGTTCCAAAATACGTTTTTGAATATCCAGATCTAATGCAATTGAGTTTTGTAAGCTAATCGAAGGGATTTTTTCTAACTGTAAAATAGTATCTCCCTCATCCATGGTTGGCATAAATGACTTTCCAATGAATGGGAAAATCAATGCAGCCAGAAGTAAGGTACCACCTGCTAAGACATAAATCTGTTTAGGATGGGCTAAACTCAGATTCAAAAGTTTTCGGTAACCAGTTTCTAATTTAGCTACTAAAAAGGGTGTGTGATGTGCTTTCGGTTTTAGAAAGAATGAACACAGTACAGGAATCACTGTCAAAGAAAAAATTAGTGAACTTGATAAAGCAAATACAATTGTTAAAGCCACAGGTGAAAAGAGCTTCCCTTCCAATCCTTCAAGCGTGACCAATGGAATAAACACTAACATAATAATGATCATGCCTGCTGTGACTGGTACTGCAACCTCAGACACTGCGCGGTAAATCATATTTAATGGCGGTAAAAAAGAACGTTGCGGTGACTCTTTTGCTTCAGCAAGTTGCATTTCAATATTTTCAACCACTACAACTGCAGCATCCACTAATAAACCAATCGCAATCGTCAAACCACCTAAAGACATTAAATTGGCACTTAAACCAAAATGGTGCATCATCAAAAAAGTACTTAGTGCAGATAATGGTAAAACTGCCGCAACCACTAAAGCAGACCTTAGGTTTCCTAAGAACAATAAAAGTAAAATCAAGACTAAGACAATAGCTTCTAATAACGTTTTACTTACGGTATGAATGGCTCGGTTTACCAACTCACCACGATCATAAAATGGTTCAATCGTTGTACCCTGTGGCAGAGTTTTTTCAATGTCGGACAAATGCTCACGAACATGTTGAACGACTTGACGTGCATTCGCACCTTTTAAAGTTAATACAATACCTTGGACAGCCTCACCTTGGCCATTTTCAGTCACTGCACCATAGCGTGTGAGTGCTCCAGTATGTACCTGTGCAACATCTTTAACCCGCACCAATGTTCCTTGATGGCTAGAAACAATAATATCGCCTAACTCTTCAAGGTTTCTGACGCGGCTATCGCTTCGGATCAGTAATGACTCTCCATTTTCATTAAGCCGCCCAGCACCATCACTGGCATTATTTAGCTCGATTGCCTGTTGTAGCTGTGTTAAAGATAAGCCTCGTGCCGCCAGGGCCTCTAAATTAGGGGTCACTTCAAATGTACGAACAAGTCCCCCCAAAGCGTTAACATCGGCGACCCCTTCAATTTTACGAAGTTGTGGACGAACCACCCGATCAAGTAGAGTTCGTTTTTCCATATCACTGAGTGGCCCATGTAAGGTAAACATAAAAGATTCACCTAATGGGGTCGTCATGGGTGCAATTCCACCTGACGTACTACTTGGTAATGCAGACATCACATTACTTAAACGTTCATTCACCTGTTGTCTAGCCCAATAAGGGTCAGTGCCTTCAGCAAAGTCTAATGTGATAATCGCAATCGCGTATTTAGATTGCGAACGCATTACTGTCTGATGAGATATTCCCAACATTTCTTGTTCAATGGGTACAACAATACGGCTTTCCACCTCTTCGGGCGTCATGCCGGGCGATTTCATCACAATTTGTACTTGCGTACTTGACACATCAGGAAAAGCATCAATTGGTAGTTTCGTAAAAGCAATGTAGCCTGCCACACTGATCGCCAATGTGAGCAATAATATTAAAATGCGCTGACTAAGTGAAAAGGCGATAAGACGTTTTAACATATGTCTCACCTCAACGTTCTGTAGTGCTAATAGGTGCTTGCTCTGCACCAAAGCCAGACCACACCGCCTTGAGACGCTCTACACCACTGATAGCAAGTTGCATTTTGGGTTTTAATTTTTCAGCTGTAATATAACTTTGCTGCTGATCAGCTGATAGAACTTCAACCGTTACAGCTTCAAACCCCTTCTGATTTTTAACAAAAATAATGTGTTTACCATCTTGTGAGGTTATGGCAGTACTTGGTACTGGCCATGCTGCAATTACTGTTGGCTGCTTACTTTGAACATGAACTTTGACAAATTGTTGCACCCGCAAACAATTATGTTTGGTATCCATTTGTACGATGATATTTTGAGTTTGTGTATTCCCTACAAGTGCTGGAGCGATATTTTGTATATGCCCTGTAATATCACAACCTTCAACCTGAACAACATCCCCAATATGCACATATTTACTGTCAGCTAAATTAGCTTGTAATAACAATTGTAACGGTGAATCAGCGTTTACAAGTTGACCTAATACTGTACCAGCCTCAACATACTGACCTGTAGAAACCTGTAAGTTTTCTATATAACCACTTGTTGGGCTTTTAACATAGACAATGGAATTTAGACTATTTACCTGCCCTCCTCCCATAAATTGCAGCATTCGCTGTTTTGCACCTAAGTTAATATTAAGACGCTGTACTTGATTCTGTGCCTCTTGCACACGCTTCTCGGCAATAATGCCTTCAGCATATAAGCTACGTTCACGTGTTAAATTTTGCTGGGCTAATTGTTGTTGAGCACGAAGCTGCAATATTTCATTTTGAATCTGAATTAAATCTGGACTATGTACAGCAAGTACATGATGATTCCGGGTAACTTCTGCCAAGGGTTGTACCAAAACTTGCTGCACCATTCCTGAAACAGGACTAGTCAGTACAACTTTGCTTTCTGGTGACCACTGTACTTGCCCTTGTAAAATAATTTGTTTTTGTATGTTAGTAGAAGAAGCACCTAATGTGTGTAATTTGATCCCAATGATCCTAGCCAAAATAATGGACAGCACGTCCCTCTAAAGATAACGTAACTTTAATCTTTGGAGATTCAAGAAATGGCTAAACGTTTTAGTCCTGAATTTAAACAGCAAGCGATTGATTATGCACTTTCAAACTCCCACGAACCTATAGCTGCAATCGCCCAGAAATTAGGTGTGGGTTATTCAACTTTAGACAAATGGATTCGTGAAGCCAATCCAGTAGGTTCAAGCAAACGTCAACTTTCACCAGAACAACAGCGGATCTTAGAATTAGAGAAAGAAGTCAAACAGCTCAGGGAAGCCAATGACATCTTAAAAAAAGCGCATGTGTACTTTCTGACAGATCATGCCAAGAAAAGTACACGGTAATTCAAGATCTGGATGTGAATGAAGTCACTGTATCTTCTGCCTGTCAATGCCTGGGTGTCAGCACTTCAGGCTATTATGCCTGGCGAAAACGCCAGGCCAATCCAGCGCAGAAATATAATGATTTAAAAGCCGTATATTGGCAGCATCATGCACGATTGGGTGCACCTTCATTGGTACATGACATGCATGATTTAGGTTACAGCATGAGCGAACGAACCGTTGGAAGAATGCTTAAAAAGCTTGGTTTACGTAGCAGGATTGCACGTAAATACAAGTATACGACTGATTCAAACCATCGTTTGCCTACAGCGCCTAACTTGTTGGATCGTCAATTTACGGTCAATGAACCCAATAAGATCTGGACAACGGATATTACCTATATCCGTACTAAGCAAGGTTGGCTGTATTTGTGTGTGATGCTGGATCTATTCAGCCGTCGTATTGTCGGTTGGCAAACCAGCCATCGAATAGACCGTCAATTGGTGTGTGATGCGTTTCATTATGCAATGGCTCGTCAGGGGTATCCAATGGGTGTCATGGTGCATTCGGACCAAGGCTCACAGTACTGTAGTCGTGATTTTAGGGCGCTATTATTGACGAATAACTGCGTTCAAAGTATGTCACGCAGGGGAAACTGTTGGGATAATGCAGTGACCGAAAGCTTCTTTCATACATTGAAAGGTCATGTGGTCCATGGCAGTGTGTTTGCCACTCGAAAAGAAGCGAATACAGTCTTGTTTGACTATATTGAGATTTATTACAATCGGGTCAGAAGACATTCCGCAAACGGCTGGTTAAGCCCAGAAGCCTTTGAACAGAAATATTTTAAGAATTTAGAGGGATTTGTTGTCCACGATACTGTCTAGGATCACAACTTGCTCAATTTGTTTTGAAGAAATTAAGATTTGTTGCTCTGAGACTTCAGGACTCCTCTCAGCCTCTGAAACCTGTCTCTCTACTTTAGCCTCTATATTTTTATTCGAGAGCAGCTTACTTCCCCACCATAGCCCAAGGCTAATCAAGATCAAGACGCTCATTAGATATAATAGTTTTTTAAAATTTAGTACATCTACTCGCTGATCCACTCGTTTCATCCTTCAAGAGATTTTCTCTACAAAGCTAAGATTAAGTTCTTAAGATCAGATTAAGTTTATAAACCTATTTCAGACTGCATAGGCCCAAGTGAACCGTATTGGGTTTGTGGGAGACTTTTATTTAACTGATGTTACGTAGTAAGTGCATTTTGAGCATCTTCGCTACTACATGTTGTAGTCGATTTATAAATTATTAATAATCATTATATTAAACTATATATTGTTATTATTTCTCACGAAAATCAGCATCAAAACATAGGTGACTTTTATAAACTAAAATGTCTAAAATGAAGTGACCAAAACCACATTAAATGATCTAAATTGATCAAAATTTTACTCCACCAAAAACTATATACCAGTAATCAAATCATATACTTATAATTAAGGTCATTTAATGGAATAAATCTCGGTGACCTTGCCAAGGTTGGGGTATTTTTATGATCTAACTTTTACTACTTTGTAGCAGGAATCACAGCCATACAATCAATCAATCCCAACCTCGGTAATAGCTTAAAAATATTACTAATAAAAATAGAACCAAATTAAATTATGCACACCAAAACTATAAATTGTGTCTACTTTTCTACACTTACACAATAAATACCGTTAGATTACTTGAAAAGTAAACAGTTAAATAGTAGAAATGTATCATAGTTATATTTTAATAATCTAAATATGTGCCGTGGAACGCGTAAACAAGTAACTTCTGAATGTTCATTTAATTTTGATAACCCCAAAATTATCTTCAAGCGAGATCTTTCTAAACTCGCATTAAACACTCATCCAGATTTTGCTGGCATTCATCACTGCTATCACATGGCCTTTCGAGCTCTACGATTAACTTCTCATTTTCGTTTAGCATCAAACAAACTCAATGTTTGGTCTATAGCAGGAATATCCAATTTCTGGATCGCTGATAATTTTGATTTGTACCTGCATCACATGAAGCTTCCGCCTTCACCTCAGGAATTACATGTATATACGTTCCCACCTGATGCCAACTTACAACAACAACTCAAACACTATGCAAGCTTTGAATTCTTAAGTTTTTTGCAAGCAAATACTTTTGATATACACAATTTAAATCCGCAGCATCTTCAGCAAGCGATCAACCGATATATTTCGACTGAAGTTTTACTCGACTTTAATCGCTTACATTCATTCAAAGCACATAAAACGCTCAGTCTTGAGGGGCTTGGTAAGTTACTCAATTTTAGCCATACACAACTCCACAATAGAAACAGAAAAATCCATGCACGTCGCCAGCATCTACTTGACGAAGTCAGCAAGCAATCAAAAGTCGTCGATCATTATTTAAATCAAAATGATTTTTCACCAAATCCAACAGATTTTTGGAATTGTTCATATGCACGAAAGTGAAACTAAGCCCCTTCCTCAACCCAAAATTTTATTATCAGACTTATTAAAAAAGCTTTTTAATGCAGAGGATTTGTGTCTTCATGCACATATTAACTTTATCGCAGATCTATTGGTTTACCATGACTGCTCAGATTATCTTAAGGGGCTTGTTCTCAGTGAGATTGAATCTGATATTTCTACAAGTTCACCACCTCGCATTCCCGCTACTCTCCAAGCGTCTAGAAAATCTAAAATTGGTGATTCCCCAATCACGTATTACATCAACAGTATTGCCAGCATTTATCATGCGCACACGGAACTACTCACCTGGAATGTGCTCGTCCTTAAAGCAGCACTATATTTATTAGCATTGCCGCAGATCAAACCAGATTTATTTGAAAAACAACATACAGAGCATCTCAATACGATTAAGCGCTTATTTCAGCGTTTCCGCGTTGCAAACAAGTCTTTTTTTGCAAAAAAAAAAGATGCTCACGCATTAGATTATCAAGCATTCTTAACTCTTAAATTCCCTGCTTTATTTCTATCATTAGAGCAATTTGTAGAGTCTGCTCTTCAACCTGAAGCAGATCAAGAACTAAATGATTTTCAGAAAAATTTCTGTGATGAATTACGTATTGCATTCAATTATGTACTAAAAAGCCGTCCAAAAATTGCCAAATCAAGTGTAGATAGTAAACTGCAATATCGTACATGGGATACCGATGGAACTATTAACGAAATCATTGAGACTAAAAAAAGTAATAGAGGTTTAGCTAATGAGCAAGCCCTTGACGAGCAAGAAGACCCCTCTGTTATTGTTCAAGCAGATCAGATTACACCACTTGCCAGACATTCTAAAAATGCCCAACGTATGGCACTTTCGTTAATTCCAAAACATATGCAACGACAAGATCATTTGCTCACTGCAAGTTGTTTACTCCCAAGTGTTTATACTATTTCTGACCTAATTACATACCTGTATCATGATGATAAAAAACATAATGATAAAAGCGTGCTCGTTGTATTACTTTGCTTAATCACAGGCGTTGGCTTTAAAGACTGGTTAAATTTTCAAAAAAGGCGTGTAAAAAGATTAAATCATCGCCAAGTCATTAAATTGCAAAGTGACCAATACTATCTCTCAACCAAATTCAGCATTTTTGAAGATGCAACGTTTGAATATCCGGAGTCACTGATCAATAACACCGTTCATTTAGATATCCCTATCCCAAATCACTTTATTGATCGTATCAAAGCAGAACCAATCATCACTGAAGATGAGCTAAAGAAAAAAATTAGAATAATAAAAGATGAAGTCAAAATTCCTCAGCTGAACTTATCAAAAACTAGCTCATTACTGCATCATGTTATTTTGCAAAAAACAGGCAATAGGCAACTTGCTGACATCATCACTGGTGTAGATGCAAGTCACTCTTCTTCAAGCTCTTACTGCCATTACAATGTAAATAAATTACAAAAAAATTATGTCAAAGTTTTATCTGAACTATGTACACAGCTCGCTGAAAATGACTACGGTGATATTGTCTATAGTGATCAGTCCATCTGCTTTGGTAGCCAAAAAGCACCAAGTAAAAATGTCATAAAGGACATCCTTTTCTATCTTTACACCAAAATTTATACGACTTCAGATAACGACTGGGTAGAAAGTTTTAATGCTTATAGCATTTGGATGTGGCATATCCTACTTTTGTTTACCGCTGCACGACCTGTTCGGGACTTTCCAGGTTTTTTGAATAATATAAGTTTTCAGCAACAGACAATTATGCTGTCTGACAAAGAGGTCGGTGGTAGACGTGGCTTTGGACGCTTGATTCCACTTTGTGCATTTCTCATCGGTGAATTAAAGAAATATCTTCGTTTCCTCGAACATATCCAACAACATTACATGGCGATTAACCGCGAAATCTCAGCCCAAATTGATGCCATATTTAATAATGAACAGCCTCTGTTAAATCTTTTACAAAATGGCACACTCACTCCGCTTACACCTTCCAATGTGCGTGACTTTCATCCTGAAGTTGGGTTAGCACATCCCAACTGGCACCGCCATACAACACGTGCCTTTCTCACCAACAAACAAATCCCCGAGCCTTTAATACTTGCACTTTTTGGACATGAAGCCTTCCAACAGGAAGCCGCACATCCATTTTCTAGTTTGTCTCTGAACCAATATCGCGCGCTCGCAACACATTTAAATGAAATGCAGGAATATTTTGAAATTATTGGAGTGAATTTAAATGTCCTCATCGCTTAAAAAAGCAGATCAACTGTTTGCCGAAAAGAAACGAGAACTTACTCGACAATTAAATGAACAAAAAATTCAAAATGAAGTTCATGCTTCACTCCGCAAATATTTTTCAGAACAGCAGTTTGATCAGAATCCACATTTGCTAGGTGATTACGGCGAGGTTTATAGCCACATCAAGAAAAACTCTACGAGTAAAAAGTGGATCAAGTTTGCATATGATTTTTTTGAAGATTACATCAAAGAGTTAAATGCTCAGCATCGCTTGGATTTAGAGCTGCCTCATGCTGTTTTAGATATTAAAAGAGATAAGCCTATCGTGACCATGAGCTGGAATGCCGATGGTCATGAAATAAATGACCTCGTACAACAGCTTTATAATTATTGGGAATTGGCTGAAAGCTGTGACTCATTCTCAAATGAGGAAATCGTGGGCAATATTATATTGTCTGCCATTCTATTTGGTGGCTTAAATGAAAAAGCTGAACTTAATGCCTTGCTTGAACACCTCAGAAATCCAGTAAAAGTACGCCATTATAAAGACCTTAATATTCTTTTTTTAGAATCCCATTCTAATCATTATGGCGATATTTTTATTGATGAATATACTGTTCGAAAATCTAGAAATTTTATTCCAGACCCCGTCACACGTCTGTGGCTAATACATTTTAATCTGAGAGATATTCGACATGTTCATCTTCCCGTAGAGGGCTATCTTGAGTATATCTTTCGAAAAATAAAGAAAAAGTTTAAAAAAAATAGCTTATCGCATTTACTTCAGCATGCTCGCTACAACTGGTTACAGCTTCCCAACGTAGATATAGATCCGGCGCTCTCTGAATGCCTCATCGGGAATTTACTCAGTTGTGGTTTACCCGAACAAGAGTTTGAGCGTTTTGTGCAACCAAAATTTAAATATAAGCATGAGCTCACTACTGAAGTCATTCATCAGTCTAAGAATTTACCTCCACAAACTGTTTATTTGCATCATGAGCAAGATGCACTAAAAGATGTACTAAAAATTCATAAAGACTTATTAAAAATTATTCGTCTTCGCCAAACAGATGCCCCAATCTATCAACTCATGATCGATTATTGTATGGAGAATGCAAAACTCTTTAATGAATACAGTAAACGAATCACCCTGTGGTTAATTAGTCTCTTTAAACCACCTCAAGAAGATATAGATCTGCTAGCTCAGAGATTTGATTTTTGCGCTACAATTTTTGCTAAAATCATTTCCAACAATAGCCAGTTAGCCAAAAGCTCAATTTACACATACTACACTCGAATTGGTGAGCCTTGGCTAATCTATTCTTTACAATATCAATTTTCTGAGGACGATGAAGAAACACGCCTGCAAAAAATATATGCACAGATTTATCAAAATAACTGTATTGCTGAAAGTCTGCTCGAAGATACTGTTAAAAAATCGGCTGCTCAAATTGTAAAAACACTCAAACGTTTTCATCAATTTCAAGAACAACTATTCGATGCCCCAGCATTCACTTTAGAGACGCTGGATCAACAAACCAGACCACGCACACGTATTATCAGCCCAGTCACATTTCAACTGTTAATCAAAAAACTTCAACAAGCACATCTACAAAATATCATCTCTCAACATGACTATGAAAATCTTAGTCTTATTTATACGCTTGCTTACAGAACTGGGATGCGAATTAATGAAATGATTGGTTTACGTATCAAAGATACTGAAGGATTAAACAGAATATCATTATTGGTCAAGCCATATGGGTCAGAAAAAATAGGCAATGAACACAGATTAAAGACTGACAGCGCGCAACGTAGCGTGCCCGTGTATTGCTTACTCAAAGCATCTGAGTATCAACAATTTCATCAATATGTTGTCAAACAGCGGTTAACAAAAAAACCGAATGATTATTTATTCAGTCAGTTCAATGAGAATAAGAAACTCAGCCAGCACATGCTGACTGCACCCTTTAAAAATTTTATGGATCAGTTATTCAAGCAACATCACTATACATTTCATTCATTTAGACATTCTGCAGCAAATCATTTAGCATTAATTTTTAAATGTGATTATCATTTTTTGTCTGATAGCCTCACAGACTATACGGAAGTTGAATATAATCAGCTCAGGGCTGAGTTATTACGTAATTCAATTGATCAAAATCATTGGATTATCATCGCACATCTTTTGGGGCATCTCGAACCCATCGAGACCTTTAAAAGTTATATTCATGTAGCTTACTTTATTGCAGGTTATCAATTTTCCAAATATCGCCCATTACTAAGCAATGGTTTGGTTAAGAAAATGCTGGGGATAAGCAATTCAACACAAGAGTTACATTTTCTAAAATCGCTCAATGATCAGTCTGAATTCAATTTTGAAATGCATGCTACAACGCTCTGTAAACTCCTTCTAAACAATCAAGAAAAATGGATAGCGAGCAATGCTCACACACTACATGCAGAATTAGAGGTAAATCAAACGCAAGAACATTGTATTTTTGACTATTTTGTCGCGACTCCAGAATCTAAAATCGATCTTGATCTATTTTATAAGGCACTCTGCTTATTAGAGTTATACAAATATGATACGGAGCGCGTAGCACAAGAACTTTGCCTATCTCATGAGCTCATCAAGTATTGGTATGACAATGCAATCCAACTCAAACAACTTAAATCTAGAAAAAACAATCCAAGACTTTTTCATATAACCGAACTGCAATACATCAAACCGTCAATGATTGATACTAATGAGGACCTTTTATTGGTCACACATTTTTTTAACTATCTACAAGCCTGCTATCAAAAGTCACCTGAAAATATTAGGTATGTCTTAGAATTCTTTATTAATCACGTAACTGCTTCACATACAGGTTTACATTCAACGCGGAAAAATATTCAGAATCTGGAAAAATTCTACTATGCGGCCAAAGATCTGTTTCCTGCCAACATGTGGCATTTACTTGGAATAGATATGGTTAATTTTTTAAACAAAGAAATTACGCCGAATCTACTCAAACTTGCCAAGGCAAATCAGAAACTAGAAGGTTACCCAACAACAAAAGAAAATAATGCACGCTTACAGCTATATTCCTTAAAACAAGGCAAAGCACTACCGGCTTTTAAATTTTGTTTACATCTGGCTTGCATTGGTAGGCCTGCTCAATTGCAGTTAGAAATAAAATGACTTCAATAAATCATCGTAACGGATACTGCTTAACTCTCGTGCTACACCTAAGTTTTAATGGTGAGTGTCTGTTTTAATTTTTTTTGGGGGTTATACAGTTAATTAATGCTGATAAAAGCCTAGGCTGGCCATATATAATTCCATCAACCTGATTTTTTACCATTCGGTTTACCTAATTAATCATCACAAAATTATGTTGGTGATAATTTGGTAAATTTTTAAAAACTTATGTGACCACAATTAAACGATCTTAATAAAAATTAATTCCAATAAAAAATATTTGAAAACGTAAGTTGTTTATTTCATTGTACTTATATACACAGCAATTTATACAATTTAATGTATATTATGTTGGTGACTATTGCCAATATCGGGCTTTGGATTTTGATGCTGTATTGATTGAATTTAATGGGGAGGATGATCATGTTCATTTATTAATTAATTACCCACCAAAAGTTGCTATTTCAAATTTAGTGAATAGCTTAAAAGGTCTATCTAGTCGCCACCTTAGAAAAGACTTTCCTGAAATTAAAAACAAACTTTGGGGTGATTCTTTATGGTCGCCAAGTTACTTTGCTTCAAGTTGCGGTGGTGCGCCATTAGAAATTATTAAACAATACATCGAGCAACAACAATCACCTCATTAGAATTAAAAATCGAGCCTTATATCACCTCCATAAATGAGGGTGTTTTACGGCTCATTGGATAAATAAACATAAACGTCGACTACTCCCAGATCATTTAGCAACCGTACGTATTGAGCATGAATCTGCATCAACGCAATACATCTGTGGGTGCACACTGCGTCGTATCGGCGAATATCAGTGAAAAATTGAATTTCAGACCAGCGCAGTTCTATAAAGAACAGCATGTGCGTGGTAAATGGGTTTGTGATCAATGTGACACCCTGACTCAGCAAACGATGCCTGCCTATGTGATCGATAAATGTATTGCGACACTTGAGTTACTTAGCCATGTGCTGGTATCCAAATATGCTGATCACTTACCGCTGTATCGTCAGCGACAGATCTTTCTGCGCGCAGGTGTAGATCTATCTAGATCCACCCTGTCAGATTGGATTGGTCGCTGTGGTGTAGACACTTGAACCTCTGGTCAATGCCTTAAAACAGGTGGTGCTGCAGCAAGGGGGTGATCTATGACTTTCAAGAAACCGTTCAGGTCTGCATGCAGAAGAATTCCTGAATGGCTGGCAGGGACATCTGGTCTGTGATGATTACAGTGGTTATAAAGCACATTTCAAATCAGGTCAGATCATTGAAGTAGGTTGCATGGCACATGCATGTCGTAAATTCCATGAACTGCATATCACTGGGAAAAGTCAGATTGCTGAACAGGCACTGGTGCTGATTCAGAAATTGTATGCGATAGAAGCAGAGTTAAGGCACAAGACCGACGGTACAGCGCAACAACGCTGCGAATACCGGCAACGGCATAGTCAACCAGTGATGCAACAACTATATGAATTGCTCAACCAACATCATCTGATGGTGCCATCAAGTTCTACCACCGCTAAGGCAATCAATTACACTCTAAAGCGCTGGCAAGCCTTAAGCCGCTATTCAGATGATGGTAATCTATCTATTTACAATGATTTGGTGGAGAACCAAATGCACCCTTGGGCTTTAAGTCGTAAGAACTGGTTGTATGTTGGATCACTGCGCAGTGGTCAGCGAGTTGCTAACATCATGACATTGATCCAGTCAGCAAAGTTGAATGGTCTAGATCTGTATGCCTATTTAAATGGTGTACTGCAAAAGTTGCCGACATACAAAGTGATCCAAATTAAAAGATTGGCATAGAGTTTAGAGGATACTTACAAATCAATGGTATCGCCAAGTTGATCGTCATCATCTTTAGCTAAAACGGTCTTTAGCTTATCATTTGTGGCTAGACGCAACAGCATCAAATATCTAGCTTAAGAAGCATCTCAGAGTAAATTTTTACAACAAAGCTAATAAGCTTAGGCTATTTTAATAGTTTTCATGATCCGCTGCTTTATACAAAGGCTATAAAAATATTTAGTAATTTTTTATCTAAATTACTCTATATACTTAAAACTTGGTTGATCTCCCTATCTTAACCACACCATTTTTTGAGCACTGAAAAACTTTTTTCTGCAAAAATATATGAGGAACAACAAAAGTGTAAAATCTAAAAATAATATCTATTCTTTTAACTATTTTTCATTCAGCTATACACACAGATATTTTGTATCCAATTTTCTTAGTACTTGAATTCTTCAGTGATACATTAAAAAATGTGTAGCAAGTTGCTACACTTTTCCTTAGACAAGCTCTTTACCAAAAATATCATTCAGCCTATCACGAATACTTTGTACAAATTCCGGATTATTTTTTAGTTTATGCTTCATATTACGTTTAAAGTCATTCAAGCTCATACCAACTTCAGCAAAATCCATTTGGAATAAAGTGTCATTAATAACAATATTTGCTTGAGAGTCAGTGAGACAACCAATTTTTTTAAACCACTTCTTGAACTGCGAATACTTTTCATCATTATTAAAAATGTACCAGGAACGTACATTCGTATCGAATTTTGCCCCCAATTCTTTTACTAATGCATTCTCTTCAAATGGAACATCAAGATAAATTTTTTCAATTACAGCAGTTTCATTTAGTGTTTTATCAGTAATACGCTGATGCAGTTTAAAATTCACCCCCACAATTGGGCGCCCTTTTTTTATGGTTTCATACTCTAGTTGTAGATCTGTATTTTCGTTAATTTCTGCAACTATTTTATCTAATACATAGCGTCTAAAATCTACCCAGCGATCATATTTAGTTTCATTAATATCAATCAGAGCTTTCAAGTTTTCTAAAAGCATTGGGACTTCATAACTCTTTTGGCTTGCGTACTTGAATTCATTTTTAATGAAATACGTATAAAGACTCATACTAGCAACAGAATCCAAGGCAAACAGATGTTTCAATTGATAGGTGGTGAAATTCCCCCCAGCCAACTGCGTGAAATACGGTAACACCTCACTGGTAAAACGAATCTGAATGGCATTTTTAGAATCATCTTCCCATCTTAACTCACGGATAATAGGAACGACAGAATGTACTTTTTTAGTCTTTCTCTTACCATCATCAGTAGGTTCCTCAATAATAAAATGAGCCACCCTAGATGAAAGTTCTTTATAAATCCGGTCTATTGCAACATTAATCGAATTGCGTTTATTCAATCCTAGTAAATCTGCCAAATCATCCTTATACAGATAAATATAGGTTTGTTCTGTGATTTCACCATTTACCCTATTTTTCTCACTATAATTTGCAACAGCCATTGCATATAGGAGCGCCTTATATTCATTGGCTGATAACTCAATTGGGCGAATTAAGCGGTTACTAGTGCTAACAACGCCATTATGACGAATATTGCCTATACAGTAAGGAATATGATTCAATTCTTCTTGCAATGATTCTGATTCTGTCATAACCGTGATATTTATATATTTAATTCTATTTTTATATACAAAAGTGGAAAAACTTTCAAGACTTTCACCACAAGAATCTAAGAGTGGAAGGCTTGTCATCAGAAATATGCATTTTTGACGATTTATTGTCCTTAAAGTGGAATGAAATATATTATTTCCACCATATAGTGACAGACCTTCCACCTTTAGCTCTAAACTAACAGTTCAAAATACCCATTTTCACTTATTTCTTCCAAATTTAGGTATGCTATGTCAGATAGAAACCTAGATGTGACAAGGCTTCCACCTTTCATTAGATTTGAAAGGTATAAATGAATAGATAATCATCAGGAAATATCCAATAAAAAAAATTTATCCACAGGGTGCTAACACATAGTGACAAACCTTCCACCCTTAAAGATTGTTTAGCCAACTTTATCAACAAATTAAGTATTTATTTTTGCAAGAGTTTTTTAAAAAATATAACCTTTTTAAAAATAGTAGTGACAAACCTTCCACTCTTGTGACAAACTTTCCACTTTACGGTGACAGACCTTCCACCTTTGAGTGACAGACCTTCCACCTTTGAGTGACAGACCTTCCACCTTTGAGTGACAAACCTTCCACTTTACGGTGACAAGCCCTCCACTTTTAAACTTATAAGCATTTGTTTTATATAGCAAAAAAACAGTCTTAATTATTAATTAGCTAAATAAATAATTATACTAATTATTAATTAAGCTAGCTTATTTAAAAATTAGTTTTTTAAGTTGTTTTACACCTAAATAAATAAGATTTATAAATTTAAAAACTATAGTATGATGAGTGAAAGTTATTTATATTGTTAAACATTCAAATACGGAAGCATCTGACACGTATGTCTGCAAAAATTATTACGGTTGCTAACCACAAAGGTGGATGTGGCAAAACAACGACCGTTGTACATCTAGCCTCTGAACTTGCAAATCTTGGCAATAAAGTTTTAGTCATTGATTTAGATCCTCAAGCAAACGCAAGTTTACACATTGGGATCCAACATCCAAGCGAAATTGTTGTTACTTCAGCAGAATTACTCGTTGGTGATATTTCATTATTAGCTGATGCATTACAAGAAGAAACAAACTTTGAAAAAGTATCATTAATTTATGGCTCATTAAATTTAGGAAAAACTGAAGACCAGCTTAAAGAAGAAGCTCCTCGTCCTTCAGAAGAATTAAGCATCAAGCTAGAACTGTTAAAAGATCTTTACGACTTCATATTAATTGATTGCCCACCTAGTCTTAAACTATTAACCAGTAATGCCTTAGCATCATCAACACATGTCATTATCCCTATCGAATCTGGATCACAATATGGACTGTATGGGGTAACAGATCTTTTAAACCATCTTGAAAAGATAAAACGTATTAATCCAGATTTAGAGCTTTTAGGCGCTTTACTGATTAAACATGATGAACGTCAGAATGTTTGTAAATTGATTCGGGATGAAGCTTTAAAACAGGTTGGAAAAATTTTACAAACTACCATTCCTCAAAGTACTAAAGTTAATCAAGCAGCAATTCTGCAACAGCCACTTTTGAAAGTAGAAAAAAATTCAAAAGTACGTAAGGCTTTTGAAAGCCTTGCTTATGAAATTGTAGCGAAAGTTTAAACCTGAGAGTATTATGGCAAGCACTAAAGAGCTTTTAGCTCAAAAATTGAAACAAAATACAGAAAAACATCAGCAAGCACAGAAAGACAATATTAAAGAGCTAAAAGAATTTAGACGTAATGTTCCTATTGAGGATATCAGTCGCAGTCCCAACCAACCGCGTAAAGTATTTGAAGATTCTCAATTAAAAGAACTGGCGGATTCTATTAATGAAATCGGCCTTTTGCAGCCCATTACAGTGCGTAAACTTGATAATCTGAAATATGAACTGATTGCAGGCGAGCGACGCTTACGGGCGCATCAATTACTCGGCAAGTCGGTGATTGAAGCCATTATCATTGATGCTAATGATGAAGAAGCATCTTTGTTAACCCTAGCTGAAAATTTAAAGCGTCAAGATCTGACAGATTATGAAATTTTTATTGGTTTGAACTCACTTGATGAAAAGTTGAAGAAGAACAAGCAACGTTTAGCTAATTCATTGGGTTTAAATCGCGAAGATATGTACAAATATCTATCGTATGAAAAGCTGCCTAAAGCAATGTTGAATGACCTGGATTTGGAGCCAGGTCTAGTCGGTCGTACTGCTGCAACAGCGTTCAAGAAATTTTTATCGGATCATATAGAGCAACTTTCGGAGGCGGAAACAGCTTTACTCGGTGCTTGGGAGAAATTAAAAGAAAAAAAACTGGAGCAAAGCAAAGTTACTTCTTATGCTGAAAAACTATTGAGTCAAGATCCAGAAAAAGTAACCACGACATCAGTGGTAAGAAAAATCGAATATGATGGTAAGGTTGCTGGAAATATCAAACTGAATCAAAAACAGCTCAATATCTCTCTTAAAATTTCAGAAATTGATGAAGCTAGTCTTTTACAACTAGAAGATTTTTTAAAACAGCTTATTCAGAAAAGTGAAAAAGTGTAGCAACTTGCTACACTTTTCAGTTTGCTCATAAAACTCTCACACTTACGTGAGAATTTTTTATAATTATCACATGCGAAAAATTATACCACCCAAACTGAAATTGATATGGTTACGCTAGAAGAGTTTATTCCTAAAAATTATCTTATACGTAAAATAGACAAAGCGATTGATCTCAATATCATTCATGAACGTGTCGCGCATCTATATTGTCCCGATAAGGAGACTGTTGAACGAATTTTGCCGTTGCAAAATAATTACAGGGTCTCTGTTATGCAAGTAACGCAGCAATGTTTACTGTCAGTTACAGCACAAAACTTGAAGAAAATCGCCTTGCACTTATCGAAGTTAATTTTTATTGTATTTTTTAGCCATCAATACGCTTAAAAATAAATCACTATGAATAAGCGATAGAAGTTTAGAAAATACCCCCACTTTAACGATCGCTAAAGTGGGGTTTGTGATTAGTCTGAAAAGTGTAGCAACTTGCTACACTTTTTTAATACTTAAATTGTACGACAAGAAATGACGTATCAATACTTACACACGAGCGTATTATTGGGTACTATTGGTTTAACTAAAACTAGATAACCTATTCATTGCAGGACAATTCCATGGCACGTACTCCAAAGCAAACCAAACAAGAACCCATTGAGGTCATTCTTTGGAAAGCTGCAGACAAACTTCGTAAGAACATTGATGCTGCTGAGTACAAGCATGTAGTCCTTGGTTTGATCTTCCTCAAGTACATCTCTGACTCATTTGAAGCTCACTACAACCTATTGGTTGAAGGTGAGGGAGAGTTTGCAGGAGCTGATCCTGAAGATCGTGATGAATACACTGCATACAACGTCTTCTTCGTTCCTGAGATCGCACGTTGGTCATACCTGTTAAACCAAGCAAAGCAAGTCACCATTGGTAAGATTGTAGACGATGCAATGGAAGCCATTGAGAATGAGAACCCTCAGCTCAAAGGTGTACTACCTAAAGTCTATGCACGTCAAAATCTCGATCCTACGAGCCTAGGTGAGCTGATAGACCTCATTGGTAACATTGCCCTAGGTGATGCAAAAGATCGCTCTGCCGACGTTTTAGGACACGTATTCGAGTACTTCCTAGGTGAGTTCGCTTTAGCTGAAGGTAAGCAAGGTGGGCAGTTCTACACGCCTAAATCCATCGTGAGCTTATTGGTTGAAATGCTAGAGCCATACAAAGGACGTGTATTCGATCCTTGCTGTGGTTCAGGTGGTATGTTCGTACAGTCTGAGAAATTCGTAGAATCGCATCAGGGTTTAGTGGACGACATCTCCATCTATGGTCAAGAAAGTAACCAGACAACTTGGCGTTTGGCCAAGATGAACTTAGCCATTCGTGGCATTAACTCAGAGCATGTGAAATGGAACTCTGAGGGTTCATTCCTGAATGATGCACACAAAGACCTGAAAGCGGATTACATCATTGCTAATCCACCATTCAACGTCTCTGATTGGAGCGGTGAGCAGTTAGTGGGTGATGCTCGTTGGTCTCTAGGTACACCACCTGCAGGCAATGCGAACTTCGCATGGATGCAACACTTCTTGTATCACATGAGTCCTAAAGGTCAGGCAGGCGTTGTGCTTGCTAAAGGTGCATTAACCTCTAAGACCAGTGGTGAAGGTGAGATTCGTAAAGCCTTGGTTTCAGAAGCCAATGTCATCGACTGTATTGTGAACCTACCTGCCAAGCTGTTCCTGAACACACAGATTCCTGCTGCTTTATGGTTTATGCGTCGTGACCGTGTTAACTCAAGCCAATACCAAGATCGTAGCAATGAGATTCTGTTCATTGATGCTCGTAACCTAGGTCATCTGATTAACCGCAGAACCAAAGTCTTGTCTGATGAAGATATTAAGCTCATCACAGACACTTACCACAATTGGCGTAACAAGGGTGGTGAGTATGAGGATGTTGCAGGCTTCTGTGCATCTGTACCACTTGAGAAAGTCGCTGAGCTTGATTATGTACTGACGCCAGGTCGTTATGTTGGTTTAGCTGATGATGAAGATGAGTTCGACTTCAAGGTACGCTTTACAAGCTTAAAGGCAGAGTTTGAAGCACAGCTTGCTGAGGAAGCCAAGCTAAACCAAGCCATTGCTGAGAACTTAGCAAAGGTGGTTGTATGAGTGAGTGGCAGGTTGGGCGATTAGATAGCTTCTTTACCCTAAAACGTGGTTATGACTTACCAAAGCAATCTCGTGTTTCTGGTAGTGTTCCCATCATTGCTTCTTCAGGTTTTGCTGATTTTCATAATGAAGCCAAAGTAAATGAATCAGGTGTTGTGACGGGCCGATATGGAACCATTGGTTCAGTTTTTTTCAGTGATGTACCATTTTGGCCATTAAACACATCTCTTTATGTAAACGACTTTAAGGGGAATGACAAAAAGTTCATCTACTACTTTTTGCAAACATTGGATTGGGAAAAATTTAGTGACAAAAGTGCGGTGCCTGGAGTTAACCGTAATGATGTTCATCAAGAAGAGATATGCTTTCCGTCTCTCCCTGAACAAAAAGCCATAGCCTCAATCCTTTCATCATTAGATGACAAGATCGACTTACTGCACTGTCAGAACAAGACTTTGGAAGCCATGGCTGAAACACTGTTTCGTCAATGGTTTATTGAGGAAGCGAAAGAGGATTGGGATGATTTACTAGTAAGTGATATAGCTACTCATATCAAAGACAATGTGAACCCATCAAAAGATCCTCTTAAGACATACTATCATTTTAGTTTGCCTGCTTTTGATTCAGGAGAAAAGCCTACTATTGAATTGGGTGCGGAAATTCTGAGTAATAAGTACAGAGTATGTGAGAACTCAATTTTAGTCTCAAAGCTGAATCCAAGAGTGCCTCGTATATGGTTATTAACTGATGTCAAAGATAATTATGTATGTTCAACAGAGTTTCAGAATTTGAAGCCTAAAGTAGGATCTCATTTAATGTTCTTGTATAGCTTATTCAATTCAAGAGATGTTATTGATGAATTAGCAATGAGTGCTTCGGGAACCAGTGGCAGTCATCAAAGGGTTAAGCCAGAAGATATGTTAAATATCTCTTTTAAGACTCCAAGTTTAGACTACCTTGAAGAGTATTCGCTGTTGATTACTCCTTCGATGCAAAAGGTTTCATCTAACAAGAAGCAAATCCAAACACTTGAACAACTACGAGATACCTTGCTTCCTAAGCTGATGAGCGGCGAAGTCAGAGTCCAATACCAAACAGAAGAAGTTGCATAACATTTGAGGTGAAGTCATTTGATGGCTTCACCTTTTTTACATTCAGGGGGCTGAATTGAATAAAAAAATTATAGGGGCAATCATTGCCTTAGTCGTAGTGATCTGTGGCTACTTGTATGCTTCGCCATACATTGCCATCAATAACATCAAGAATGCTGCACAAGTAGGTGATAGCGAAAAGGTGTCCAAGTACATCGACTATCCAAGTGTGCGTCAGAGCTTCAAAGATCAAATGAATGCCATGATGATGAAAGAGATGGCAACCCATAAAGATGATGGTTTCGCAGCACTAGGTGCCATGCTTGCATCTACCATGGTAGACAAGATGATTGATGGTTTTGTCACACCTGAAGGGATGACCATGATGATGCAAGGCAAAGACCTTAAAGATGCAGCACATTCATCACAGGGAGCATCAACAACAGAAACCAAAGAAGAAGATCAAGCAGAGTACAAAACTCGCTATACCTCATTCAGTGACTTTGAGGTTGTGATCCAACATCCAAATGATTCCAAAGCCGTCACTGTCAAAATGGTTCGTGATGGTTTGAGTTGGAAAGTGAATAAGATCGCTGTGCCGATGGATTAAGTAAAAGAGAACAAAGAGGAAAAACAGAATGATAAAGCGCATGATTCAAATGGGATTTGGCTTGATTGCTGTAGTTAGCTTTGCTGCAACCGTTCAAGCAGCACCGGCTAAATTCAATCATAGCGGCATACAAAAAGGTAAAGTCATAGAAACCTGTTATCACTCTCCTTGTTCAGTCGCCAAGTTTGTCTCTTACAAACAACTGAATAAGACAGCGACTGAATCCAAGATTCAAGTCACCTTGCTGGGCGGTAGTCGTGAGTGGGAAGCCAAGAAAATTGACTGGAATAGATCGCCACATAAAGTCACTGTGAATTGCTCATACCAACGACCAACAGTTCAGATTGGTTCACAAAAGACTCTGATTCCACTCAATGATGGTTTAGGTGTTCCTGGAGTACTGATGGTAGATGCTGAACTCTATCTATATGTTTGCCATAAGTTTGAGGGCGCTATTGAGAATGCTGTGCAGAAGTATGGCTATAACGTGCAGGACGATGAATAAGGTTTCTTAGCTTTACATCATATAAAAAATTAATGAGTCCAGGTTATATGGATAAGTTTAGGGGGAAATAATCAAGTGACTAAGATGACCGAATCAGACATTGAGCTGATGGCGATAGAGCAACTAGAGGGATTGGGCTATACCTATGTGTATGGACCTGAGATTGAATCGAAGGGCACTAACCCTCTACGAAGCTATAAGCAGGTCATCTTGGAAGACAAAGTGCTTGATGCATTACAACGCTTAAATCCTCATTTAAGCCAAGACAAATGTACTGAAGCACTAAAGCAAGTCACCAATATTCAATCCCCTGATCTACTCAGTAATAACCAAGCATTCCACCGACTGCTCACTGAGGGCATTAACATTGAGGTGAGCAAAGAGGGTAACACTCAAGGTGAGTATGCTTGGTTGATTGACTTTGAGAATCCAACCAATAACGAATTCCTTGTCGTCAATCAAGTAACCATCAAAGAAGATCGCTGGACAAGACGACCAGACATTATCTTGTATGTGAATGGCTTACCCTTGGTGGTCATTGAACTCAAGAATGCAACAGACGAGAATGCCACTGTAGAAGGCGCATACAAGCAAATACAGACCTATCAAAGCCAAATCCCTAGCTTGTTTACCTACAATGCTTTCAACGTCATCTCTGATGGTTTAGAGGCGAAAGCAGGTACTGTCTCAGCAGACTACAGTCGCTACATGGCGTGGAAGACAAACAATGGTCAAACCAAAGCCAAGAAGACACAAGCACAGCTAGAAGTCCTGATTCATGGTTTACTGAATCCAGTCACACTACTCGACATGATTCGACACTTCATTGTCTATGAATCAACGAAGCACGAGGATACCAATGGCTTAATCACCATTAAGACCATCAAGAAGATGGCTGCATATCATCAGTACTATGCAGTGAATGCAGCAGTCCTCTCGACTATTCGTGCGTCTGCAGTGAACTCGGACTCGAAATCAGCAGAAGTTGCCATGCAACATCAAGGTAGAAGTAAGCTCGAATTGGTACAGCAACAAGCAGTCGGTGACAAGAAAGCCGGTGTGGTATGGCATACCCAAGGCTCAGGTAAGTCTTTGTCTATGGTTTTCTACACAGGCAAGATTGTCTTGGCTTTGGATAATCCAACAGTCGTTGTGATCACAGATCGTAATGATCTAGATGATCAGCTCTTTGGTACATTCGCTGCATCAAGCCAACTCCTTAGACAAACACCACGACAAGCAGACAGCCGAGAAGAACTCAAAGAGTTACTCAAGGTGGGTTCAGGTGGCGTGATCTTCACCACCATCCAAAAGTTCCAACCGGATGATGGCACTAGCGTCTACGAGCAACTGTCAGACCGAACCAACATTGTCGTGATTGCAGATGAAGCACATCGTTCTCAGTATGGCTTTAATGCCAAGGAAGTCGATGTCAAAGATGAAGATGGCAAGGTTGTCGGTAAACGTACTGTCTATGGTTTTGCCAAGTACATGCGTGATGCACTTCCTAATGCTACTTACCTTGGTTTCACAGGAACACCAATTGAGAAGACGGATGTAAACACACCTGCAGTCTTCGGGAACTATGTAGATATCTATGACATCTCGCAAGCAGTGGAGGATGGTGCAACTGTTCGTATCTTCTATGAAAGCCGCCTAGCTAAGATTGCCATCAGTGAGGAAGGCAAAGAGCTGATTGAAGACTTTGATGACCAGTTTACTGAAGATGACTTAAACCAAACTCAAAAAGAACGTGCGAAGTGGGCAAGAGTCGAAGGTTTGATCGGCAGTAAAGAACGTATCAAAGCCATTGCAAAGGACATCGTAGAACACTTTGAGCAGCGTCTTAAAGCCAATGCAAACCAAGGCAAAGGCATGATCGTCAGCATGTCTCGCAGGATCGCTGTAGACCTTTACAACGAGATTGTAAAGATCAAACCAGAGTGGCACAGTGATGATCTGAATGATGGTGTAATCAAAGTTGTGATGACTGCCTCAGCTTCAGATGGTGAGGTGATTGCTAAACATCACACTACCAAGCAACAGCGCCAACGCTTAGCAGATCGTATGAAAGACAATGATGATAAGCTCAAACTCGTTATTGTTCGTGATATGTGGCTGACTGGTTTCGATGCCCCAAGTATGCACACCCTTTACATCGACAAACCAATGAAAGGTCACAACCTCATGCAAGCGATTGCACGAGTCAACCGTGTCTACAAAGACAAGGCTGGTGGCTTGGTTGTGGACTATCTTGGTATCGCATCTGACTTGAAAGAAGCCTTATCGTTTTACTCAGAAGCAGGTGGTAAAGGTGATCCTGCATTGGTGCAGGATGAAGCTGCAACGATCCTGCAAGAAAAGCTAGAAGTGCTTGATGGCATTTTGCATGGCTTCAACTACCAAGAGTACTTCACTGCAGATACTTCTCGTAAGCTCAACATCATTTTAGAAGCGGAAGAGCATATCCTTGGTGTAGATCAAGGAGAAGGGAAGACTCGCTTCCTGACAGCAGTCACAGCGATGTCACAGGCATTCGCATTAGCTGTACCTCATCCACATGCTATGGAAGCTGCACCAGTGGTGGCATTCTTCCAAGCAGTCAAAGCACGTCTTGCTAAGTTTAGTGATGGTACAGGCAAGATTTCTGGCTTAAGTAATGCTGAGCTTGAAGCCAAGGTAAAGCAAACCATTGACCAAGCTCTAGTCACAGAGCAAGTGGTAGATATCTTCGATGCTGCAGGGATTCAGAAACCAGATATCTCGATTCTCTCTGATGAGTTTATGCAGGAGATGAAAGACTATAAGCATAAGAACATTGCGCTTGAAACACTTAAGAAGTTACTTGGTGATGAGATTAAGGTACGAGAGCAACGCAGTGTCACCCAAGGTAAGAAGCTCATGGATATGTTGATTTCAGCAATTAAGGGTTATCAGAACAAGGTACTTACTGCAGCAGAAGTCATTGATGAACTGATCAAGTTAGCTAAGACAATTCAGGAGTCAGACAAACTGGCTGAAGAACTCAACCTGACTGAATACGAATATGCGTTCTACTCAGCAGTAGCAGACAATGACAGTGCTCGAGAATTGATGCAGAAAGACATATTGAGAGAACTTGCAGTCGTACTCACTGATTCTATTCGTAAGAATGTGACTTTGGATTGGACGATCAAGGAAGCTGCTAGAGCAAAGTTAAGAGTCATCGTGAAGAGATTGCTGAAGAAGTATGGCTATCCACCTGATATGGCTTTATTGGCTACAGAAACTGTATTGGAACAGGCTGAGCAGTTGGCTGAAGAGCTTTCCAGTTCAAAAGAATAGGGTACAGATAGTGTTCAAAAAGACCGCTATATTAACCATAACCAAGGGGGCATTTTTACACTGCTGCTAACAAGGACAACCCTTCACTTATACTAGCTCAAAACTGATCTGACAGTTCCCCGTTTTTTATTGTGCCTGTCAGGTTAAATTTGGGCTAAATTCTTATCAGCCCAAATTCGTTTTCCATTAAGTAAAGTTTCAAATGGGCTTCCTGTTTGACATCTTTTGGGAATAGTTTCGGATATTTTGTTGTTCTAACTTTTCATGATGCTGTTGAATTTAGTCCAGATCTCATAAAACATTGTATAACTGAAACGCTGGAAAACCTATTTAGCAAATTTGGGGTGTAGTTTCCACTTGAAATAATTCAATTAAAAATAAATGTATGTATTTTATTTATTTTTTGATATATTTCAGTTTAACCTAAAAACGACTAGTGATAGTTATAAAAAGTTGTGCTTAGAAGAATCTTTATTATTTTCAGAGGTTTACTTATGAAAAAGTTAGTAATCTTATTATCAATGTCGACGGTTTTTTTATCAGCTTGTGGTAATAAACATGACAAAATGGTTGGCTACTGGCAATTAGAAAATGTGCAAGGAAAGCGCATTATGCAAATTTTTAAAGAGGGTAAAGATAGTTATATTCTTAAAGAAAATGTGGTTGCTCGTAGTAATGTGGTGAATGGTAAAGAGGGAAGTTCTCTCGTATTGGAAAAAAAAGATGATACTTTAGCGGTTAATAATGGTTTAGCTGCTATGCCCTTACATTTATCTGATGATGGTCAAACATTACGTATTTCTAAAAATCAGTACAAAAAAGTAGATGAAAATTTTGTCAATAAAACAATAGAAAATATTAAAGTGTGTCATGAAATTGAAACAGAATATCGGACTAAAGTTAAAGAACTACCTATTTTTACTCGTGACCCTGCAATTCAAGAGCAACGTAAAACGTTGGCTGAGTCAACTACTAAAAAAATGCAAGCCATTGAAGATTGTAAATTTGGTATCTACTGATAATTACACTATTTAATGAGGGTGTAAATAATTCTGTGTAAATGTGGTTTTAAAAATACTTGGTTACACGTTCATCAAACATGATACTAAAACGATTCATGGCAGCTTTCCAATTCTGAATGGGCATCGTCCATTTTTTGCTTGCTGCCATAATCGCTAAATATACCACTTTTTTCACAGATTCATCGGTTGGGAAGATTTTTCTTTTCTTGGTGGCATGGCGAATGACACTGTTCAAGGATTCAATTGCATTGGTGGTATAAATCGCCTTGCGAATGTCCATTGGATAGGCAAAGAACGTGTTGAGATTCGACCAGTTGGCAAGCCATGATTTACTGATTTGAGGATATTTATCGTCTCACTTTTGACCAAATTCATCCAGGGATGACATACAATCGATACAGCGCATCATTATTATTGAAAATGGTGCCATGATGAATAGGGTATTTGATTGGTATATGCAGTTGCCTCTTGAGTGGCAGTCGAGCCTGTTTGTCTATCGTGGGCATGGGGCCAACATTAAAACAGTAGTTAAATTATTAGAACAAGTATCGGATAACTGCTTGTTGGCATTTTATGGTGATCTTGATCCGTATGGGATTAATATTGCCTCTCATTTTTATAAAATACGTCCTTTAGCCCTGATTGTGCCTAGTATCTGGCAGGAGATCACAGTCACTCATATCGACAACAATGTGAATAAATTCTTGAAGCAGATCGTTCAGACTAGGGATATTGCATTTGATCAAGCTGAACCTTTGATTTTAAGAGAGCTATTTCATCATGTTGATCCTAGCCAAAATAATGGACAGTACTTCCCTCTAAAGATAACGTAACGTTAACTTTGGAGATCCAAGAAATGGCCAAACGTTTTAATCCCAAATTTAAACAGCAAGCAATTGATTATGCACTTTCAAACTCACACGAGCCTACAGCTGCAATCGCCCAGAAATTAGGTGTGGGTTATTCAACTTTAGACAAATGGATTCGTGAAGCCAATCCAGTGGGTTCAAGCAAACGTCAACTTTCACCAGAACAACAGCGGATATTGGAATTAGAGAAAGAAGTCAAACAGCTTAGGGAAGTCAATGACATCTTAAAAAAAGCGCATGTGTACTTTCTGACAGATCATGCCAAGAAAAGTACACGGTAATTCAAGATCTGGATGTGAATGAAGTCACTGTATCTTCTGTCTGTAAATGCCTGGGTGTCAGCACTTCAGGCTATTATGCCTGGCGAAAGCGCCAGACCAATCTAGCGCAGAAATATAATGATTTAAAAGCCGTATATTGGCAGCATCATGCACGATTGGGTGCACCTTCATTGGTACATGACATGCATGATTTAGGTTACAGCATGAGCGAACGAACCGTTGGAAGAATGCTTAAAAAGCTTGGTTTACGTAGCAGGATTGCACGTAAATACAAGCATACGACTGATTCAAACCATCGTTTGCCTACAGCACCTAACTTGTTAGATCGTCAATTTACGGTCAATGAACCCAATAAGATCTGGACAACAGATATTACCTATATCCGTACTAAGCAAGGTTGGCTGTATTTATGTGTGATGCTGGATCTATTCAGCCGTCGTATTGTCGGTTGGCAAACCAGCTATCGAATAGACCGTCAATTGGTATGTGATGCGTTTCATTATGCAATGGCTCGTCAGGGGTATCCAATGGGTGTCATGGTACATTCGGACCAAGGCTCACAGTACTGTAGTCGTGATTTTAGGGCGCTATTATTGACGAATAACTGCGTTCAAAGTATGTCACGCAGGGGAAACTGCTGGGATAATGCAGTGACCGAAAGCTTCTTTCATACATTGAAAGTTCATGTGGTCCATGGCAGTGTATTTGCCACTCGAAAAGAAGCGAATGCTGTCTTGTTTGACTATATTGAGATTTATTACAATCGAATCAGAAGACATTCTGCAAACGGCTGTTTAAGCCCAGAAGCCTTTGAACAGAAATATTTCAAGAATTTAGAGGGATTTGTTGTCCACGATACTGTCTAGGATCAAAAACTAGATCACCTACCTGTATATCTTCGATTTTTTTCCAAATTCTCCGTGGTAAATTTAGATCCCTCTGTACACGCACTAGAGTACCCGCAATAAAACACCCAGTAAGTGCTGGTATTTCTTTCAATTTATCACCCATAAAAAATGTCCCCTATTATTTGTTAATGATAATGTATGACTGTTAATTTTTTATCGTTCAAATTCTATTCTATTTAACATAATGGGCGTTATACGAAATTTTCAAAAAAATACAATAAAAATGCGAGCTTAAGGCTCCCATTTTTGATTTTTGTGTGTTATTCACCAATTAAAATGTCTATGCGATAAACCATTTAAAATGTCCTGTTTTTAACTGCAAGAGTCAAGAACAGGATTTAAATTTCTTTGTTCATTGCTAGCTTTCTGAGCTTTACGACTCGGC